>CBDUVK010000153.1:0-6921 GCA_965370645.1 uncultured bacterium | reverse complement strand
ATTTGTCCTTATGCAGATGTGGGAAAAAGGTCCGGGGCCGGAGACAGATTTTTCTTAATCATCGCTGGTATTACTTGATCATTATTTTATTATTTGATTATTGCCTTAGCTCCGAAACTAGGTATTATGTCATTGCGAGCGGAGCGAAGCAATCCCCTTGTTCATCTAAAAAAAAGGAGATTGCTTCGTCGCTTTCACTCCTCGCAATGACACTCAATTAATTATCATGCAAATTTCATTAAATATAAATATGTTAAGGCCTAATTTTTCGGAGTAAAGTAAATAATCATATTTTATTATTTGATTCATCGAGGTGGTTTGCTTCAATCAATTTCAAGATTGACTGGAAAGCCGCAAGTATGAATCAAATCATAGAATTCTGCTCGTGAGGGAAAATATGAGTTGAGATGATTTCCAAATGCGAATTTAATATACAAACACTCAAGATTATCTGAACATTTTAGTGCTGAGAATTCTCTCGTTCCAGCGTTCCAGTAAGAAATATTTTTCAGATTCAAATATCCGGTTTATATTTTCCAGATATTCCTCAGATTCACGGGTCTCTAATGTTTTGGTTCGATTTACAAAGGTAAGTACCCGTGAATGATAAAACGGAATCAGAGCATCCAGGAGTTCATCCCGGTCGATTTCATTATTTTTGTAAGCCACTGCGAAGCTGAACAGAATTCTGGCCCATAAGGTGCTTGAATAATAGAATTGCTCGGATTCATGATTGGATTTAATTTTCTGTAGTTCCAGATATTCTGGCATGGGAATAATTTTTTGCCAGATTTTGCCAAATTTATCGAAACCCTCCACAAAACTCTGCATTAATTTTTTGGTGTTGACATTCACAGGGGGAGGTTTTTCATCGACGCCGAGTCCAAAGCCATATATACTGCTGGGTCTGCTTTCAGCGGTATCTTTCCATAAATACTCAAAGTCGATCATTAAATCGAACACCGTGGAGACAACCTGTTTGAACATAACGGAGAGATCTGCTGCCGGGTCTTTCGCACGATGGACTTTGGGAGAACCTAAAAATGCCTGACAGACATTGAATCGCCTGGCAATGGCAATGGTCGTCATCCAGACATCGATTCCAAAATTGGCAATTTTATCATTCCACAATTTTTCCGACAGAAAGGCACGGGCCAATTTGCCTGAGAATCCAAAATCACCACCAATCGGTTGCCGTACCCGTAAACCAAAAAGAGTACGCAGCATGGGATATGCAATGTGATTGGTAATAGTACCGTCATATTTATGGCGCACATAAATGGGGGTGACAAAATCAAAACGTCCCATCAATGGTTCTCCCAGGTAACGAACCCAACTTGGCGTGATGCTCTTCAAATCCGCATCAACAACGATGATCGCCTTGGCGCGAAGCTCTACCGCTGCCTTAAATAAGTTAAGAAAATTATTACCTTTTCCTTTTACCCCTTTTGGAGTTGAGATATATATCTTTGGGATCTTAGTGGGAGTATTTAAAAAAGCCTTTTTTGTGTCATCCGGAGAGTGATTGTCCACATTTATAATGACCGAACTTTTATTAGCAAAATATTGAACCAGACCCCGGCTCACTACATCAGTCGGAAAGGAAATAGAATCGGCCTCTTTATACGACGGAATACCAACAACTATTTCTGCGGTATTAATATTATGAGGATTTTCGATAATAATGTCCACGAGATACCTTTACTCTTGTTTAGATGTTAGTAATAATCGGTAAACAGTTTACAAAGGATTTGATTTATATCAAGAATAATAAAACTAATAATCTATTACATGATAATTGCTGATCCAATCGAAAATTAGTAAAAGTGATTATTTGAGCTGCGCCGGCAGGGGCAGCGGAATGCCTTCAATCTTTTTTAGCTCGGTAGTAATTTTTCCAATAAACACCGCGCTTTTCATTTGGACAGGGATTTTATATTGATCATCAGACAACCAGACCCAGAGTTCCCCCTTTTGCTTGAAAATAGCATCACCTCTCAGCATGGGCTGAACCATGATACAGCGAAATTTTCCGGCTTTGACCTTAATAACTTCTCTTTTCTGAACGATGACCTTGAGATCATATATTTTTTCATTATCATGATTTGTAAGATACAGCGGCATGCCCAGCTCCAGGTCCTGGGTGCGTACATAATAGAAAGATGCTAAAATATCAAGAACATAAGGTGGGATATCGATTATTTTTTCATGCTGGTCACGAATTTGTAGTGGCTCAGAGTCCTCATAACGGATACTCTGAACACTGGCTTTACCGTTTAACTGATCATAATCCACGATGAGATCGAACTTGAAGCCACCCTCCCGCAGGATTTTATTGAATTTCCAGGAAAAAATTCCCTGGGTATCCACCCAACTTTCTACCTGATCTCTTACTTTAAAAAACAGATCGAAGACACGAGCAGATTTTGCCTTGGAGACAACTTTGAATGCCTCACGGTTAGCAATCGGTACAATGCCTTCCACCTCCATGGTGGCCTCTCCGGCCTTAATAATCCCGTACCTCACAACAAAAGTGAGTTTCTCTCCCACTTGAAATGCCTCATTGGGAATGACGCGATCCAGTACATAAGGAACGCTATCGGCATCGGATACTGCCATCTCCATGGAATCCGATAATCCTGTGGGTTGGCTACTGGAATCGATGACAGTTGAATCTCTTTGAGCGTGGGAGAAGGTGGTAAGGCCAATCCAAAGCATCAAAATCGTAATTAAGGTAATCTTCTGTTTGGGAATCGAATTAATCTTCAATTATCCTGACCATGAACGTTATAGCATGGATGCAATTATAATAACATTTCATTCATTTCACAAGTGGGATAAAAGTAAGTTCCCAAAAATTTTGGAAAATCGTGCGGGTGAAAAATTGCCCTGAGTAAAGTTATGAAAATAAAAAGAAACAAATGATACATATCTTGTTAATTTACAATGGGTTAATGCTTGTTGGTAAGTTGGTTTTGGATTTCCTGGATCAGGTTATAGATGGCGGGATTATTCTTCATTTCTTTTTTAATTCTTTTATAACTGTATAAGATTCCAGTGTAATGGCGATCCTTAAAATGGTAGCCGATTGACTGCAGTGATTCACCGGATAACTCTTTTGCCAGATATATAGCGACTTGCCTGGCAAAGGCAATTTCTCTTTGTCGGGAATATCCGATCAGTATATCTTCAGGGACATTCAGATATTCGGAGACGGTTCTGATGATATCATCTACTTTAATCAGGTGCCAGGGGCGGTAATTATTATGGCGCTGAGCCCAATTAGTGTCGATATGTGAAAGTAATTTCCTGGTCGATTCTAATGATACCGGTTTTCCCAGGAGTGATGTCTGGGCGGCAATTCGGATCATGATTGCCCGTAACTCCTGCATTCCCTCTGAGAGGGAATTAGCCAGATACTCCCGCACTTCCGGCAGAATAGACAGATTGGTTTTCCGGCAATAAGATTGGATGAATTTAATCCGGGTTTGGTAACCGGGAGGTATGAGATCAATGATAAGACCTTTTTGAAAAAATGAAAGCAGGCGTTTATCTAAACGATTAAGATGAGAAGGGGGTTGATTGGCGGAAATAACAATTTGATTTCGCTGCCGTTCTATTTCGGTGAAAAAATAGAATAGTCCTTCCTGGGATTTCTTCTTATTTGCTAAAAACTGGATATCATCCAGGAGTAAGACATCTATTTGTGAGAAGTTTTTATTGAAATCATCCAACTGCTTATGCTGCAGCGCGTAAATATATTGATTGATGAAATTTTCACTGCTCAGAAAGGATACCTTTTTTCGCTTTCTGGTGCCGTGTATAAAATTTCCGATAGCATGGAGGATATGAGTTTTACCACATCCTGATTCCCCATAAATGAACAATGGATTAAAGTCTGTTTTACCCGGATGCTTGGCCACCGTCTGGGCAGCTCGATAGGCAAGTTCATTGTCATTTTTGACAAAAAAATTATCAAATGTGAATCGGGAATCAAGCTGAATTGGGGATGATGAAGCTGAAATATTTTCTTTATCACTCTGTTGATTGTCGTCGTTAGCGGATAAGGATAATTCTTCGGGTTTTTTACCGGTGGTTGAGGCAACCAGATATTCAATCCGCGTTTCGGAACCGAATATATCTCTGATTGTCTTAGTTAGTAAATCCTGGTAATGGGATTCCAACCATTCGAAAAAAAATTGGGATGGGACTCTCAGTATAAGGGTATTATCTATTAAACTTACCGGAATTATTGGAGATAACCATGTCCGAAATCCTTGCGGGGAGATCTCTTCCTTAATGATGTCTAAACATTGATTCCACTTTTCCTGATTCCCGCTGTTCGCTGGATATTTCTCGGGCAGGGAGCGTGCGACGGATTTTGACATGGGCTACAAAAGTCCTTCTCCTTAAAATAAAACCTTCTATGTTATTTAACAATTACTAAGATAAAGCGAAGTCTAAAGATCAAAACAAAAGTGACAATAAAAGAACAAAAATGAGGTAAGAATAGTATACAAATTTTTTATGAAAAATCAAGCGTTTTGAATAAAAAAAAATAGTCTGGAAGTTTCACGTTAAACAAACCAAGTTAACTTTTTATAAATTAAGTAAATCGAACATTTTTTATTTTTTTCTCAAAATCAGGAATCATAATAATTTTTGTAAATTTGCATTAAGATATGATATGTATTATATTTCGAAGTTTAAAAATTATAGAATAAGGAAAGTTGAAAATGGCCAAAATTTGTCATATATGCGGAAAAAAGCCCCTCTATGGGAATAATGTAAGTCATGCTAATAATCGGACACGAAGACGGTTTGAACCAAACCTTCAGCGAGTGCGTGCGGTAGTGGATGGTAAGACTAAGCGGATCTTAGTTTGTACCAGTTGTATTCAGGCCGGCAAGGTAACCAAACCTGTCTAAGAATTTCATTTCATTTTTTAATTCTTTCTGCCTCTCCCCGGGAGAGGTTTTTTTTGTCGTTTTCCATCGACTTTCGTTCCCTTATATAATGATGAAAATTATTAGCGGGATAATATTTATCCTCCCATTGAAACAATACTTTGAAATCTGTTTCAATAAAAATACAATAAACAATAATAAAAATACATTATTCTGGTAAAAAGAGTAAAAATATTGAAATTTAATTTGCGATATGAACAATTTGATTTCTGTTTCCTATCATTTTTTTAGTTCAAACTGATTTTCTTAAAAAAGAAAAATAGTTTTGCTTAACTTTGTTTCTTTTACTATAATTCGATCCGTCAAGTAAATCATCTTTTAAAATGACAGAAAAGGATCTGTACGTGACTGTTCATGGGGTGAATAGATATATGCGAATAATTTGGAGGTTTAAATGGAATCAAGTGGAAAAGTAGGATCCCGGGTTGTCGGTAATGAAGAGCCCATGTTCGATGATATATGTGAACTGTTAGAACTGGATCCTGATACCGTTGAATACCTCGTGATTGAAGATTTTGAAGATGTTGATTATATGATGTTTGAAGAATTTGATGATATGGAAGTTGAGGAGGCATGGAAACCTGAACAGCGGATTATTGAAATATTTTTTGTCGATGGTATCCGCGATGAAATTGAAATTGAATTAGATTCTGAAACAGATGAAATGTTAAAAAGAATGCTCGGTTGAACCATTCAGGATCTGCCCGTTACAGAGCCTGGTATAATTAAGATCTATCAGAAAAATCCATACCTAGATTTAAAACATTTTTTTCCATTAGAAGTTAATAAAAATAAATAAGACGCTTTTATCAACCATAAATATTCTCGCCAGATTTGATTGTTGATCATTCAAAAGTCATTAATATACTTGTCATCCAATTAGGGGGTATCGGGGATGTTATTCTGACCACGCCGGTCTTTTCAATTCTTAGAAAAACATTCCCCCGGGTCCAGATACATTTCCTAACCTCTTCCCTGGTAAAAAACCTTTTTGTCGAAGATCCCCGGATAAACCAGGTTATCACATATCCCGAACCAGCTGGTGCGCTTATCAAATTGATCAAATTCTTTTTAAAGATACATAGCAATCAATATGATCTGGTAATTGATTATCAATGTACCCCCGGGACGGCGCAGGTAAGTTGGGTCAGCCGGGCGACTTATCGCCTGGGATGGAAGATGCGACGCAGACAGTGGGCTTATAATTTGTTCTCGGAGGCCAATAATAGTCCGAATTATGTGGCGGTTCAGAAATCGAAAGCTCTGGAAGAAATTGGAATTAGTGAAAAAACGGAAAAGTTAAAAGTCTACCTGAATGCAGACACCTTTAAAGAAGTGAATGAATATTTCCGGGAAACAGGGATTGATCAGGAGAGTTTATTGGTGAATATGACACCGGTTGGTCAGGTGCAAACCCGTCAATGGGAAACCGAAAAATATGTGGCTCTGGCGGATTTGCTGATCGAGAAATATAAAGCAACCGTCTACTTTAGCGGCAAACGAGAAGATCAGGAATATCTTAAATCCTTAGCCTCCCGCTCTAACTATGGAATCAGGGTATTACCGGTCTGGCCGCTGCATATCTTTACCGCTTTTCTTTCGAAGGTTGATCTGCACTTTTCCTACGACAACGGTCCGAAGCATCTTGCAATCGCAACCGGCACCTCAACTTTAAGTCTCTTTGCCACCGATCCTCCTTTTCTCTGGAATCCCCCCGATGATCCAAACCATCCCTGTATATTGGCAGATGTACCCTGTAAGTTCTGTCGCCTGACGGAATGTTCCCTGATGATCTGTATGAAAAGTATCGAGCCTGAAATGGTATTAACCCAGATTGAAGCTATACCGGCGATTGTTCAAAAATTAAAACCCCGGAAGATTTCTTGACAGCATGAACAGGATTAAAATATATCGAACATCGCGGCGTAAGCCGTCCCTTCCGGGAAACACTGAA
>CBDUVK010000152.1:0-6922 GCA_965370645.1 uncultured bacterium | reverse complement strand
AATGTCAGTAATGTTATGCATTAAATCCTATGTTTGAAGTGAGAAATGTTAGTGAGTAATTACTGTCACCTGTTGGAGGCAACAGTCAATTATGGTAAGTTATTATTGCCCACTTTAATCCATGGTCCGCCCTCTTTCCATGAGTATTTCCAACTATCAGAGTTTTTAGTTGCGGCTTGAAGGGGAGGGAGTAGGAACTCAGATAAAGATGAAATAATCTCACCTAACGAATCAGGAATTTGGTGTGCATTATTTAATTTAATAAATGCAGACCATTGTTGCTGTTTTGTTTTATCACTTACAAAATCATCTGAAAATGCGATTGGTGTATTTTTTGGAATTTCTGTATTACGGCTTCTGAAAGTACTTCTGATTGCCTTGAGCAAAAAGCTTCCTTTAAAACCAAAAAATATTGCCATCACATAGAGGTCATAATAGTCTTTCATTCGACTGTTGGCAATACCAAATTTAACCAGTATCTGCAACTTTTCTGAAACAACAGATTCTTTAGGATAAGCATATATCCGGGGAGCGGGGAAATCTAATATTGTAGGAAAATCTAAATTTATTGGTGCAGGTACTACTGGATCACCGAATCCTACATCAAGTTGCAAATGGATGGAAGCCTGACCAAGATGGGCGTTTAAAAGTATTCTTTGTCCATGATAGTTCTGGTCTTCTCGTATCTCCATAATTCGGATATTTTCTGAGTCAAATATCAGACCATCAGGTTCTACATCTATTCCGCAAATTTCTTTGAATATATTCCCTAAGGTTTCTTCTGAATTATCACCGAATGTTAAAAGATCAATGTCCCTTGTTGGTCTATATCGATCTCGAGTCCAAACCATGAAAAGCATAGCTCCTTTTAGTATGAACTGTTCATTATATGGAGATCTATATAATCGATATAGAAATCGTTCATTTGCATATCTTGTTAAAATGAATTGATAATCTTCCCCACGCTCTTTACTTAGATTAAGAAGTCTATCTCTCACTGATGCTGAAAGATTTTTTATTTGAATATTACTCATGGCATCGATTCCATGTAAGGTCGCATTACATTGGTTACCCGGCAGATCTTGGCATAATACCATAGATCATCATTTGAGCATTTTCTTTCACGTCGGCATTCTCTCAACGCTTCAAGTGCAATTTCAAGACCGATCTTATTCCGATATTTAAAACAATCAGCTACGGTTTTTGTGAGGCTATATGCTTTTACCAATACTCCCTCTATGATATGCTCTTCTACTCCCTCGGTCAATGCTGATTTACTGAATCGGACTACTTTTACCGGAAGAGCGGAAGTCTTTGGTTGTCGAGATTTCATATCTATAGCTATCCAGACTTTATTTGGTTGCTGGGTTGTAATTTCATGAAACTGGAGAGCAGAAAGAAGGCATATTACTCCTTCAGGAATTTTCTTGCTAACCTGGGCAATTGAATGTTTATCTGTAGGTTCTGAATCTGTTGTGGTATACAGTCCGTGTCCTACCTTAGTCAACATTCCTTTCTCAACCAAACGTGTCAGGTAAATGCGTGCAATTCCAAATCTTTTCAAATCTCGAGGACGCAAGATACCTCTCTCTTTAGCAATTTTCATTGCTTTCTTTTCTGCATTTGATTTCATAAGCATCTCGAATTGTTACAATATGTTGGTAAATATTTATAAGTACCGACAAAATGTAACAAATTAATTGTATAATGTCAATTTTAGATTTGAAAAAAATTTCGGTTAGAATCCTCTAAATGTATAAAAAAAGTTAGTTTTATTAGAATTTCGTATTTAATTCCAAAATCCGAATTCCCTGTCTGCTGCCAGACAGGCAAATTCCAAAATAAATGAGTCCAAAATCAGCACTCTAAAATCCAAAATATTATTTCTGTAAGTTGATATATAAATTAGTTATTGCAATACCTTTCCCCATCTTTTAAATTTTCACGCTTTAAAAATCGCCCCAGTAGCTCAGCAGGATAGAGCATCGGATTCCTAATCCGGGGGTCACAGGTTCGAATCCTGTCTGGGGTACCGGGAAGGCAATTTATAATGAATAATTTATAATTGATAATTACAGGATTTTGGATTTAGTGGTTGGGGATAGGAAAGATCAAAGATAAAAGATAAAAATACAAAACATTCAATTTGGTTTTTTATAAATTTTTGAGTTATTTAAAAATTGTGTGTATGAAAAAAACCAGTGGAAAATAAATATTAAAATCATATATAAATAATATCATTGATAATTAATCTTTAATCTTTGATCTTTAATCTTACGCATAGCAGCCACTTCGTGGTAATCTTTGATCTTTAATCTTGAAACGGAGAGATTATGTTAAAGCCTTATAAAAGAATATCCAAGAGAGAACTAAAGCAGGATAAGTTTGTTACCTATACCCTGAAAACCAAGGAGTATATTGAGAATAATACCCGCCTGATTATGTGGGGAGCGGTTTTGATCTTGGCGGTAATTGTGATCTCCTCTTTTCTGATGCGCTCTAAAAGACACGCTGAAATAGAGGCGAATGACCTGCTGGGGCAAGTATCCATCGCCTTCGCCCAAGGAAATGTGCAACAGGGTGAAGAGATGACCAAACAACTGATAGAAAATTATGAGGGCGTAAAAGCTGCCGGTCGCGGTTGCTTTATGCTGGCTAAATACTACTGGCAACAGAGTGATTTTACCAATGCCAAGTACTATTTTTCCCAGTACCTGGATGATTATGACGACGATCCACTACTCTCTTCCGCTGCTTATGCCGGTTATGCGGATTGTCTGCTGGATGAGGGAAGTATCCTGGATGCGGCCCGGAATTATGAAAAAGCTGCCCGGGTTGATAAAAATTCTCCCCAGGCACCTTCATTCCTGTACAGTGCAGCCAGAGTCTACATGGAAATCGATGATCTGGCTAAGGCCGAAAAACTGGCCAGTGAAATCATGGAAAAATACGATAAAAGCGAATACAAGAGTAAAGCGGAAATCTTGCTCAGTATGATAAAGTTGAAGGCGTAAATTCCCCCGACCTTAAGGTCGGCGTTCAATCCACTTTCAACGTTCCCTGGTCCAACAGTATAAAATCATCGATCCTTAACGTGGGACGGGTGATGATACCATCTACATGGAAGCCCACATTAAAGGTGCCTCCCATGGAGACATTATTGCCCAGCGCCAGGTGCACCGTTCCGGCCACTTTTTCATCCTCTAAAATAGCACCGCTGATTACCGCCATGTAGTTGGTCCCCACTCCAAGCTCGGCCAGATTGCGGCCTCTTTCTCCCACTTCGTCGACCATTTTCTGCAGAAGATCGGCTTCTTTTCCACCACTGATTTCAGTAGCCATACCATTCTCTACCTTGATCCTGATCGGTTCATCCTCAATTATCCCAATTCCGGCCATTGAACCATCCACAATGAAAACGCCCTGCGACAACCCCTCCTGCGGCATCAGGTATGACTCTCCCGAGGGAAGATTGCCAAAGGTACCCGGTTTGGTAATCAAACCTGTGGAGGGGATTGCCTTAATTCCCTGGATGGGCATGGTGATGTCGGTTCCCAGTGAAGTGGTGAGATGGGCCACATTACCTTTGTCTAATACCTCGGTGATGCGATGGGTGAGTTCTGCGATTCGGTGATAGTCGGCGCTCATGGTGCGGATCATCATATCCTCGGTAATACCGGGCAGTGTTCCTACCCGGCTACCGGTTTTGCAGGCTTCCCGGCGGGCATCAGTATGAGTCAATGATTTGCTGGTGGGACAGAGCACCACCGGCACTTTTTGCATCATCTCAGCCACCACAGCTGGCGGCTCCTGACCATTCAACTCCCGGGGCTTCATTTCAAAAAAATAAGCCTCTTCACACATCTCCTGCGCGGCTTCAAAAAGTGCCATGCCGATATTCCGTTTGGGGGCATCTGTAATCACCAGCACTGATTCCTCTTTCTGAACGCCCATACAATCACGTACTGCAATTCTGGCTGCATGTTCTAAGTTTTGCATATATGGTCTCCAAATTTGTCGTTTAATTTATATTTTTAGCAGAATTTTAATGTAAATAGTATTTAACCTGCTTAATTCATAAAACGAGTAATTTTTAAATTAAAGTTTGTATAATCAATATCTTAAACTTGCCACGGTTTTTTCCATTAGGAATCCCTTCGGGAAAAACCGTGGCAAGAGATGAATGAACAATTATTTGATTTCTTGCAAATTTATGAATTAAGCAGTTCAATATCAGATTGTTCACACTTAAAAATTACCCTAACCCCTGCCTGCGCCGTAGCTACAGCAGGCAGACAGGGGAGTCCGGGATGGGGTACACAGAGTAGAGTCATCAATATACTAATTAGTCTGTTGGTCTAATATTAAATGAAATTTACCTCGACACACAATAATTTCTGAATAATTGTATCTTCATTTATAAAAATCTGCCCTATAATTATAAAACCACTCTATTTTTCTGGCAAATCATTTCTAAAAATAAATCGGCGGTAGGTTTTTAATGCTTTGTGTACGTCAATGGGGAATCGTTAGTATTGTGTGCATCTTTTTTCTCACGCAAAGTTACCAGCTTGCAAAGAATAACAAAAATCCCGTATCTCTGCCTGAGCAGTGAGGAAAATTCATAATTCTAAAAACCGCATTGTAAAATTCAAAATAGAAATGAATGACAATACACAATTTAACCATTCCAATGATGCTAAAACTAGATTTTTTCCCTTTGCGGTTTTTGCGGTTTAGCGTGAGATTGAATATTTTTTTCAAATTTCCCTTAAATACATCAATTTTCCCAAAATAATTGACATATTACCCCAAAACTTATTTAAAAAACCTTGACATAACTTCATCTATACCCCTATATTTTTCAACAAATTTAACGGGATGGGCCGTTGGGTAAAGGAATGATTCAAATGAATGGCTTAAATCAGGCAGTTTTACTGCTCAATCAAAATTACGAACCTCTCAGCGTTTGCAATGTCAAACGGGCTGTAGTGCTTATTTTTCTTGGCAAAGCTGAGATGGTTGAAAAGGATTCCGGCATACTGCATTCCATCAGTGCCCAGATACCCATTCCCAGTGTGATCCGCCTTTCCAGGCATATCAAAATTCCCCATAAGCGAATTCTGTTGAATCGCAAGAATTTGCTGATTCGGGATAACCACACCTGCCAGTACTGCGGTAAAAAGGTTCAGCCGCTGACTATCGATCATGTGATTCCCAAGCATTTCGGCGGTACTGAAAGCTGGGAAAACCTGGTGATTGCCTGTCAGCTGTGCAATCACAAGAAAGGGAACCGGACACCCGAGCAGGTGGGTATGCAACTGATCCAGAAGCCTAAAAAGCCGCACTACTTCTTTTATCTCTATAAGATTATCGGTATAAAAGACAGTCACTGGAAACCGTACCTTTTCTTGAAAGATTAATAATATCAATATCTCTAGGTGTATTAGCAAAGAACGGGATAGCCTGAATGATGGCTATCCCTCTTTTTTTCTAAACTTGCTTACCTGCTTAGTACACCTCAATTAAATGAATTGCAGCTTTTGAATACATTTTTTTCATTTTAAATTGTTAAATTATGTTTAAAATCACAGGAAAATGTCATGCAAAAAGTGCTAAATAAGCGGGTACTCAGTGGTATTCAGCCTTCGGGAGATCTGCACATCGGGAATTATTTTGGCGCCATCCGCCAACATATCGAATTTCAGGAAGACAATGAATGCTATTACTTCGTCGCAAATTTGCATGCCATGACCACCATTCAGGATAAAAAAAGACTACAGGAAGCAACTCTTCAGGTCGCCATAGACTATCTGGCCCTGGGACTGGATCCCGACAAGGCCAATCTTTTTATTCAGAGTGATATTCCGGAAGTTACTGAACTGGCCTGGGTGCTTTCTACCATCACACCGATCGGTTTACTGGAACGTGCTCACTCTTATAAGGATAAAATCGCCAAGGGTATCACTCCCAATCATGGTCTGTTTGCCTATCCGATACTGATGGCGGCCGATATTTTGATCTATGATTCCGATGTCGTCCCGGTAGGAAAGGACCAGAAACAACATCTCGAGATGACCCGTGATATGGCCCTTAAGTTAAATCATCTGTTTGGAGAGACCCTGATTGTTCCGGAGGAATACATCATGCCTGAAGTTGCTGTGGTGCCTGGTCTGGATGGACAAAAGATGAGTAAAAGTTACGGTAACACCATCGAAATGTTCTGTGATGAAAAAACACTCAAACAGAAAGTGATGAGTATTGTAACTGATTCTACCCCGCTGGAAGAACCAAAAGATCCCGATAACAATACCATCTTGGCACTCTATAAACTGTTTGCTTCTCCGGAGGAGAGAGAGCAGATGCGTCAGAAATTCCTGCAGGGCGGCTACGGTTACGGTCATGCTAAAAAGGAATTACTGGAAAAAATCCAAAGCTTCTTCGAACCGGCACGTAAAAAACGGGAAGAGATCATGCGGGATAAGGCATATGCAGAGGAAGTCCTCAACAAGGGAGCTTTGGCCGCCCGGGAAAAGGCCCAGGAGGTGATGTGCCGGATTCGTGAGAATTGCGGGCTGTTGAGATTTTTATGATAGGGGTATGACTAAATATTAAAAAATAGTTAAAATGAATCTGTCCGTGATGCTTTCCGGTATGACTATATGACTATTGAAAAATCTAATAGAATTAAAATAAAAAAACCAAATATTGAATAAATGCATTTAATTTATATACCCTAACCCCTGCCTGCGCCGTAGCTACGGCAGGCAGGCTAGCCTTCCCCTACACGTAGGGGAAGGGAATAGGGAAGGGGTACACTAAATTTTAGTCTTAATTTAAATTTTCGTATATATTTAATATTATCAGAAAAATGCCCTACAAAGTAAAATTACCGGATTTTGAAGGACCTTTTGATCTGCTG
>CBDUVK010000151.1:0-6922 GCA_965370645.1 uncultured bacterium | reverse complement strand
GTTTTGAAATAAAAAAAATAAAATTCTAGGAACATTCAGATTCATTTTGGGTTTTTAAAAATAGGTTGAGAATCAGTTTATTGTGGCATTTTGATCTAATTTTTATTAAAATCTTAATAGTTAAGTATAACAAATATAACAGGTGAGGTTGAAGGAGGAATGAACAAATTCAGGCTTCTGATTTTAATTATATTCAGTGCCGTCGTCTTCCAGCATGGTTTTGCGCAATTTGGCAAAAATAAACTTCAGTACACCAATTTTGAATGGCGTTTCATCCAAAGCAAGCATTTTGATGTCTACTATTATCCCGGGGCTGAAAAACTTGCCGAATTCACTGCCGAAGTTGCGGAGGATGCCTATCTACAGTTGAAACGTGATTATTCATATGAAATTAAGCAACGTATCGTCCTTATTATATATAAATCTCATAATGACTGGCAGCAGACAAATGTCGTTTTAAGCTATTTGGAAGAGGGAATCGGGGGAGTCACTGAATTATATAAGAATCGAATCGTTGTTCCCTTTGAGGGGTCATACGAACAGTTTCGACATGTAATTCACCATGAACTGGTCCACGGAGTAATGAACGATCTTTTATATGGTGGATCTATCCAATCCTTGCTGGTTGGAGAGGTAGTACCGGTACCACTTTGGGTTGCGGAAGGTTTAGCAGAATTTGGTTCCACGGGTTGGGGCACCAGAACCGATATGATTGTCCGTGACGCAGTACTTTCAGATTATATTCCCCCCGTACAATATCTGGAATACATTCTGGTTTACCAGGGTGGGAACTCCATGTTTCGATATATTGCCGAAACCTATGGCCGGGAAAAAATTGGTGAAATTTTACTGAAAGCCCGGGGAAATGTTGGTTTTCAACAAGTCCTGGTTTCCGCCATTGGTTTAGATTATGAGGGTCTAACAGAAAAATGGCACCGGTGGTTGAAGAAGAACTATTCACCGGAGGTCAATAATCGACTGATTCCCAAGGAATTCAGCGAACAGATGACCAATCACAAAAAGCTGAAAAACTTTCTCAATGTGAGTCCCGCTATCACCCCTCAGGGGGATAAAATCGCCTACATTGCGGATCGTTCGGGATATCAGAATATCTATTTAATGTCTGCCCTTGACGGCAAAGAATTAAAGACTTTAGTCAAGGGACAATCATCAGAAAGTTTTGAAGAGTTACATTTCCTGAGACCTGGCATTTCTTTTTCACCGAACGGCCGGAAACTTGCTTTTACTGCTAAAAGCGGGCAATGGGATGCAATATATATAAGGGACATTAACACCGGGCAAACGGACAAACATGTCATAAAAATGAATGGCGCATTCACTACTTCCTGGTCGCCAGACGGTAGGAGAATTGCATTTGTGGGAAATAATAATGAAAAAAGTGATATTTTCATTTATGAGTTGGCAACTAGACAAATCACCCCGGTGACCAATGATGTTTTTACCGACGATCAACCGTCATGGTCACCTGATGGACGTTATCTGGCATTTGTTTCCGACCGGGGAAATTATATCTCGGACAGAAATTTACCAGCAGATTTCAGGATGAGTGAGTATGACTATGAATTCCGGGATGTTTACACGATAGATCTTGAAACGGGAAAGATGCAGCGTCTTACAAATACACCATGGGAGGAAGCCTATCCACTATTTTCTCCAGATGGTAAGAAGCTTGCTTTCACTTCAGACGAAAGTGGTATTTTCAATGTATATATAAAGGAACTTGATACCGGAGAGTATTATGCGGTAACCAATATCATGTCCGGTGTTCTCCAAATTCAGTGGGATAGACAAGCCAATAAATTGGTATACACCACTTTTTATGATGGGGGTTTTGATATATACCTGATAAATAATCCTCTTGAGCTGGATCGCCATGAATTGAAATTAACGCAGTTCGCGAATGATATGCGAAATGGTGGTTTACCTATTTATGCCAGAAAATGGCAACGGACTGGAGAAGATGAGAAGGAAGAGCAGAAACAGCCTGAAGAGATGAAAGGCGAGCAACCGGCTGATTATAGCAATTATGTTTTCGGTGCATACCGACCCCGTCAGGATAAGAAAAAACCGAAAGATATTGAAATTCCTGATTTTAAGCTTAAAGATGAATTTGGCAATTATAAATCACGAAAATATAAAATCAAATTTTCACCGGATCTGGTAACGGGTACTGCAGGATATAATACATTTTTCGGATTTCAGGGCTACACCACCTTTGCTTTCAGTGATTTACTGGGTGATCACCAGATATTACTCAATGCCTCTCTTTGGACCGATTTGCGGAACAGCAATTTTGCGCTGATATATTATTATTTAAAGAGAAGGATCAATTATGGCGTTGGTGGATTTCATCTGGTCTATCTGTTGTCTAATGGTTATACAATACTGAGATACCGCAATTATGGTGTAAATTTCATGGCCTCCTATCCTCTCAGTCGCTTCGATCGCTTGGATTTTATGTTTATCTGGTACAACGTGAATTTAGAACATCTCGATTTTGGAATTCCGGTTGAGAAAATCAGTGCCTGGCTTCCGGAAATGCAATATGTTCATGATAATGTTCTGTGGGGCTTTCGCTGGGGTATTCCCTCCCCGGTCAGTGGCTCCCGCTATAATATTTCGATTCGCTTTAGTCCTAAGTTCAGTGATGTTAATCTGGATTTCCGCACCTTAAAGTTTGACTATCGAAGGTACATGATGTTAAATCCTCAATACCAGTTAGCTTTCAGGGCAACGGCCGGTGCCAGTTTTGGTCAGGATTCACAGAATTTCTTTCTGGGCGGTATGGATAACTGGATCAACCCCAAATATGGGGTCGGAGGAAGAAGAGTTAACAGGATTCAGGATGTGTTCTTTTCCGAGTTTATCACACCGTTACGGGGCGCTTTCTATTATGAACGTACCGGGAATCGCTTCTTCCTGGTAAATACGGAATTTCGCTTTCCTCTGGTTCGGTATCTGCAACTTGGTTTTCCACCAGTCAGTCTATTTAATGTGAGTGGTGTTGCTTTCTATGATATTGGTGCGGCCTGGTACCAGGAAGGTGCCCAGTGGTGGAGTCTGGATAATTTCAGGGGCATCTCCGATGGAAAATTCCAGGATCTCATCAGTGGTTATGGTCTGGGTGCACGCATTTATTTTCTGGGCTTTTTGGTGCGCTTTGATGTCGCCTGGCCTTATGATTTTGACAGAACATATGACCCAATTTATTACTGGTCTCTGGGACTTAATTTTTAATTTTTTGACCCTAACATCCTCTAAATTCCGAAGCCTGTGGTGTTCCCGCAGGCTTTTTTTAATTTTTTCCTGGTAATTTTAGTACTGTATTAGAACGAAATTTGGCTATATATCAGGGGAGCAAAACTCAAATTTTGAAGTGCAATTAGACAAATTCTTTTTTAAATTCATCATTGTAAAAATGAACAAATACTGAAAAAACAAAAAAACGAATATTATAAGGTTTTAAAATATGACAGAGCTAACTAAAGGCCAATTAGAAGCCGAAATTAGCACAGCCATCACGCAATTTGAAAAAGATCACTTAGGTAGAGGCCCCCGAGAAACCCGAACCCATATAATTCAGGATATGGTGTTAATCCGTTTAAAGGGGGTTTTAACTCCGGCGGAAAATAATCTTGCCAAAACTCCAGAGGGAGCCCAGTTAATTAAAGAGGTCAGACTGCGGCTTATAGAAAATTCACGAACACTTATAGAAAAGATGATTTCAGAAAAAACAGGTGCCAAATTAGTCTCTTTACATACAGACATCAGTGCAAAAACAGGAGAACGGGTTTTTGTTTTTATTGTGGATAAAAATTTAGAAGATTAATTTTAACCCGGATTTTTCATAAATTTCACAAAAAATAGTTCAATTATTACTGATAAAAAATCCATATTCCACCTACTCACGATTGTTACTTCAATAATAAAGTTGTGCACCAGGGCCCAAAGGTAATCCGAGTACGATCCAAATTATTAAAAGAAACGTCCATATAAAGAAAAAAACAATCGAGTAAGGCAGCATGGTTGAAATGATAGTTCCAATACCTGCCTTAGGATTATACTTTTGGATGAAAGCTATAATAAGAGCGAAGAAACTCATCATGGGAGAAATTATATTAGTCACGCTGTCCCCGATGCGATAAACAACCTGTGTTAGCTCTGGTGAATAACCTAAAAGCATAAACATAGGAATAAATATGGGAGCCATTAACGCCCACTTGGCGGAGGCGCTCCCCATCAACATGTTAATGGTTGCCGCAAATATAATAAACAGAATCATTAGCGGTATCACACCCAGCCCGGAAGCAGATAACAAATTTGCCCCCTTCACCGCAAATAGGATTCCCAGATTGGTCCATTTAAAATAAGCGACAAATTGAGCGGCAAAAAATACTAAAACTAGGTAAAGCGCCAGCGTCTTCATTGAATTTCCCATACCAGCCACTACATCTGAATCATTTTTAAAAACTCCTGAACCAAAACCATAAGCAAGACCCATTAAACCCGCGAGGAGAAACAACATTGAAACAACGCCTTTTATTAATGGGGAACTAAGCAAACCGCCATCCTCACCCCTAAAAAATCCATCTGTAGGTATAGTGCCTATCAGAATTATGATGATGATGACAACAGCTGTTATCAAACTAAGCAAGAGACCTTTTTTCTCTGCAGGAGAAAGTTTTTCTATTTTATCCTGAGCTTTTCCTTCATTCTGAAATAATCCTAAGCGGGGCTCAACAATTTTTTCGGTCACCCATGTCCCTGCAAACGCAATAAGAAAGGTGGAAACAAACATGAAATAGTAATTGCCGGTTGGATTAACGGAATAGGTGCTGTCTATAATATGCGCTGCTTCTTCCGATAATCCTGCTAAAAGCGGATCAATGGTTCCTAATATTAGATTGGCACTAAACCCTCCCGAAACACCGGCAAATGCAGCAGCCATTCCGGCAATAGGATGTCTTCCCATTGAATGAAATATGACTCCTGCCAAAGGAATGAGCAATACATATCCCACATCGCTGGCTGTATTGGATAGAACACCTGAAAGCACGATAATGAAAGTTAACAGATGCGCGGGTGCCGATAGCACCAGCAAACGGATGAGAGCGCCAATTAGACCGCTGCTTTCAGCAATCCCGATGCCGAGCATCGCTACCAAAACAATCCCTAACGGGGCAAAACTTGTAAAGTTATCGACCATGTTTAGGATAATTTTATGCAATCCATCCTTCGTCAATAAATTAACCGGTTTGATAATTTCTTGGGTCCCCGGATTAATGGCTTCCCAATCGAGGTGGTAGGCTACTGAAGATAATATCAAGATTGATACTGCAAATATTGCGAACAGAGTTGCAGGATGCGGCAGGGCATTGCCGGCTTTCTCAACAAAGTTCAAAAACCAATTAAAAACATTTTTTCCATTAAAATATTTTTTTACCATGAATGATACGTCCTTTTTCAGTGTAAACAACTGTCTAATGTTGGTCGTTTTTTAACATTCCGGGTTATTTATTTTTTGGTGAATGCAATTTCAAAACAACTTTTCCGAATTCCTAAAATGCAGATAAACCGATAATCTACCAGGCTCTGAATTATTAACTGTAGTATTGGATTTGAAGAGATTGTTTATAGTAAGAGAGATGGCGGGGCTTTATTGGTGATGGAGTTAATAGAAACCATGGGACTATAACTGCCCGGATGAGAAAAAATATCTGTGAATTTCCATGAAACTTTAATGTTAAATGTGTGAAGAAAAAATGCTGTTCGCGGTTGATGTTGAGTCCTCTTTTGGGATTTAAATAAAAAATGTTTCCAATAGCGGTGCTTGGCAAGGTCATCTTCTTCATGTTCTTCAGAAGAAAATGGGCAGTTTTTTTCGTGATCGATTATGCTAAGTGAAGCGTGGCAATCGCATGAGATCTGGCGAATAAAGTGAAGGGTTACTTTTACTTTATGGGAAATAAAATGCGAGCAGATTATAATAATCAAAAATTTATAAAGAGTACTATGCTTCATCCAGTCTTTAAAACCCCATTATCGGCTTGTTCGGATCTTGAACTGCAAACTTATTGTTTTAAGTTCTTTTATGCAACTTGTAAAGATATTTCGTAGGCGTTCACAGGTTCAGGGTTGCTTTTCTTTTGTTAAACTTAACTATCCCGGAACTTTAAACCTCTGAACCCTGAACGGTTACGAGGATTTTACCTGTCTATTCATTAGTGTTAGAATTCAACTGCCGCCGCTAGAACTGGCGGCTTAAGACGATTTATGAAAATAAATATGAAATTTGCAGGAACTTTTAAAAATTAATATTATAAAATAATAATAAAGAAAGAGTATTAGGAAAAATAATGTAGTTTTAAACAATAATAATCTGGCGGACCAGATAGAAAACATTCTCTAAAATAGAGAAGGTAAGCTATAAAGTAAGCCGGCACTTAAAATCCTGCGCAAAAAAGGATAAGTGTCGGCTTTTTTTTATTTCATGAGGTAAAAAAATGCTCGAATACAAAGCAGAAATTAATGAAGAAATCAGTAAAATCGTTGGTGACTTTCTTAACGAGGAATTGGGTAAGAAGGCAGCTTCAGTTATTCCGCTTATACAAGGAAACATGATAGCCGTATATGCCACGGAATGTTTAACCCCGGCAGAACGGAACCTGCTGGGGAATAATGAGAATTTCAAACTCTTGCAAGAACTCAAAACAAAAGAGTTTGAATGTGTGAAACCAATTTTAAAAGATGGACTGGAGAAAATTTTAGATCGTAGAGTGAATAAGATCAATTCCACAATTGGAAAAGATGGAATACGTTTTCTGCACATTACCTTGTGTGATGATTTTATAAACAAGAAATAAAAAACACCGGGGGTATAGCTATGAATACAAATGATCAC
>CBDUVK010000150.1:0-6945 GCA_965370645.1 uncultured bacterium | reverse complement strand
TTATTGAAGTTATGAAGATTTCTTCCCGCAGATGCGGGACTCGAAATAACAGTTACATTAACTATATAAAAAATAATATGTCATAATAATATTTTCAGAGCTAAAGCAATAATCATATGTTTTTAATTGATCGAACTTATTTAGCTCGCAAGTTTATATCTTGAATCTCCTCCTGGCCCTCTTTCTGACGAAAACGGATTAACTTATTCAGCAGCAGAATCACATACTTCTCCATATCAAGGATAAACGCATCCGCACGGTGATTAAAGTAATTGTAGGCGATAAAAACCGGAATGCCGATAATTAAACCGGTTGCTGTGGTTATAAGCGCCTCTGAAATACCTCCCGAGAGCGCTTTTGCCTGTCCCACACCGAGTGTTTCGATCACCTTAAATACTTTTATCATACCCAGCACGGTTCCTAATAGACCCATCAAAGGGGCGATGGTGGCTATGGTTTCCAGAGTCACCAGACCTCTTTGAAGAACACGGACTTCCTGCCTGCCCTCGTCCTCCACCAGAACACGTAACTCATCTGCAGGTAAATCCTCATTATTGATACTGGTCTGCACAATCCTCGAGAAAGGACCTTTAAATTTATCACAAATGGATTTTGTAAGATGCAAATCTCCAGGTGATTTTATTTGATCGAGCACACTGATTATTTCAGGTATTAAAATTTTTCTTTTTCGTAAATACCAAAATCTTTCCAGGGCCACCGTAAGTGCCAGAATAGAACTGAAAAACAACGGGTACATGATCCATCCACCTTTTACAAAAATATCAATCATAATTACGCCTTATCTGTCTTATGAATTGTCACATCTATTTTAATTTTAATTTTCATTACAAACATCATAGTTTATACATGATTTTCCCTACTTAGCACGGCTATATTCACGCAGATTGGGATAGATCAGCTTCAACGCAACCTCTAAATATTCATCCGGAAATTCTTTTGGTAACGGTAAAAATGGAAACACCGCTTCAACGGCATTTACAGAACTCGTCTCCAGTGACGAATGTCCCACCTGCCGTAGCACTTTCAACTCTGTAATCTCTCCGTTCCTGCTGATCTTAAAGCTCAAAATCGTATGTCCATGAATCAGTCCTAATTCAGAGTAGGCAGCCGGTACATACCATACCCGATATAATTTTCGTTTAAAGGCTAACCACCAGGGAGCCCATTCCCATTCGTAGCTACTCAGGGCAAAATCTCCAACCATATCCGCATTAAATCCATCCGGCCGGTGCATTGTCTCTCCGCGATTTGCCGGTTGCTCAGAGGTTTCCCTTTCTTCCTGAGTCATCATTTCACCGGTGAGTGCAGAACGACTAAAGGTCCGGTTTTCTTTATAGGCCAAGATCGATTTCTCTAAAGCTTGCTGTAATCTTTCCTGCATCTCTTCAGTCGGTTGCTGGGAAGCAGCCCGGTTTTTTTGCTCCGTCTCGCTGCCCGGCACCTCTCTTATTTGACCCGGCATGATGACCGGTGCCTGAGATATTGAAGATTGGGTTGATAGTCTGTCTGATTGGGTTGGTTCATCTCCTGATGCGTTAGGATTCTCAACAATTTCATAAAATTTTTCCGGAAGTTGTTGTTCAGGTTGTTTTGGTTGTTCGAAAACCAGTTCCAATGGTTCAGGAGGCTCGGGTGGCTCCGTCTTTGAAAAAGCAAAAAGATTATCATTTGTAATCAGTATCAGACCTATCAAATGTAATAAAACAGAGACAATTAAGGCAATATAGATCGTTTTTCGCTCTTTCCAATTCATTACCGTGCCCTTGCATCACTCGCCTGATACATGTGGAAGTTATACCCAATAAATGAAGAATAGTTCTTATTTGTTGAATGCTGCAACAGCCTCATCCTTGGTATCAAAAATTTCAAATACCCGTGTCAACTGGGCAATCCTGAGTAATGATTGAACTCCCGGATTAATTGCAACCAGAATGATGTCTCCGCCGGTGCTAGAGGCTTGTCTCTTTCCAAAGGTTAATACACCCAGTCCCGATGTATCCATTTCTTCAACCTGGTGCAAATCTAATATAATTTTTGTGTTGCCATCTGCAATTTCAAGAAAGATCTTTTCCTTGAGCGATGCAGCATTATTGTGGTTCAATCCCTTATCAGTGATGGAAAAAACAACAATTCCATCTATCCTTTGTATATCGGTTTGAATTTCCATAAGATACCTGTCTCTTATTCTATAATTAAATTACACAATTCATAAAAGAATGTCAAAATGTAAAATGGGAAATCTGCATTTCATCCAATGCAATTTAATATGCGGAATGATTTCTTTCTGATTAAAACCTTAGTAAAACTCTTATAGATATTCTACTCAATTGTAAAATAGTCTTGAAAAAACAGGCCCTCATGCCTATTTTTGCCAAGATCCTGAGAGGAAGTTAGATGGCAGAAGAGATAAAAATTATAGCCTCCAATAAAAAAGCGTATTACAATTACCAGATACTGGAAAAATATGAAGCGGGTCTGGTTTTAAAAGGGAGTGAAGTAAAAGCTTTACGCGAAGGCAAATGCAATCTGAAGGACGGCTATGCCAGAATTCGTGAGGACGAGATGTGGCTTATCGGAATCACCATTGGAAGCTATAAAAATGCCAGTGATGATGGACATGAACCTGAGAGATCACGAAAACTTTTAATGCATAGATTTGAAATAAAAAAAATTCATCGCAAAGTGACCGAAAAGGGAATTACATTGATCCCGTTAAAAATCTACTTTAAAAAGGGTATTGTTAAGGTTGAGATAGGTCTTGCGACCGGAAAAAAAGAATATGATAAACGAGAAACCCTCTCACAACGCGATCGGGAAAGGGAGCTAAACCGTTTACAGAAAAAATATAAAATTAAGTAGGAGAACATCAGTATGACCCAAAAGTTTCTGCCGGTGGAAGAGCAACTCGAAGTGATTGGCCGCGGGACCATCGACCTGCTACCCATGGATGAACTTAAGGAAAAATTAGAGAAGAGCTTAAAATCAGGAAAACCCTTACGAATTAAACAGGGTTTTGATCCAACGGCGCCTGACATTCATCTTGGTCATACGGTCGGTATCCGAAAATTAAAACAATTTCAGGATTTGGGCCATCAGGTCATTGTCATAATCGGAGATTATACGGGAATGGTAGGTGATCCCAGCGAGAAAATTTCAACGCGGCCCAGACTAACTCATCAGGATGTCATGGAGAATGCCAAAACCTATGAAAAACAATTTTTCAAGATACTGGATCGTGAAAAAACTGAGATACGCTATAATGGAGACTGGTTCAGCCGGATGAGTTTCGCTGAAGTTACAAATCTGGCTTCAAAATTCACAGTAGCGCGGATGTTAGAAAGAGATGATTTTGCCAAGCGATACAAAGATCAGCAACCTATCAGCATTCATGAATTTTTCTACCCTCTTATGCAGGGATACGACTCTGTGATGATACAAGCTGATGTAGAAATCGGCGCGACAGAGCAAAAATTTAACCTGGTTATCGGTCGGCAAATACAAAAAGAGTATGGTCAGGATCCCCAAATCGTATTAACCCTTCCGGTTCTTGAAGGACTTGATGGCGTACAGCGCATGAGCAAGTCTCTTGGTAACTATATCGGTATTGATGAATCTCCTGAAGAGATCTACGGTAAAACGATGAGCATACCGGACAAATTAATTTATCCCTATTACGAACTCATCACAGATATTGATCTCAAAGGTTTGAAAGGGATCAAGGCAACTTTAGAAGATCCCTCAAATAATCCGATGGAACTTAAACGCTCCCTGGCCCGCAACCTGGTCCGCATGTATTACACTGAGTCAGCAGCTACTGAGGCGGAGGATCATTTTAATCTTATCCACCAAAAAGGTAAAGTCCCCCAGGACATTCCCACCTATGCAGTGGGAGACAAATCCCAGCGCATTATCGATATTATAGTTGACGGCGGTCTTGTAACCGGTAAAGGGGAAGCACGTCGACTGATTCGTCAGGGTGGCGTGAAGTTAGATGGTGATACGATAACTGACGAATGGCTGGAACTCAAGATAGATAAAGAACGAATCCTTAAAGTGGGAAAAAGGAAATTTTTAAAATTACTCGGAGGCTAAATAGGCCCGGGTAGTTATTCCAAACAGCTAATCGAAAATCATCGCTATCGAGGAGTTATTTAACCCAAATAATTCATCATGGCAAACCGCAAAGAATATTGTCCACTGATTACACTGATTAACACGAATTGACACAAAACTATTAATATCTTCATTGCGAAATAATATTAGATAATAATTCGTGAAAATCCCCGTCTGGCCACCGGACAAGGCGTGTAATTCGTGGACGAATTAAAATAACAGGTTCGCATTCATTGAGGCTTTGTGTAAGACTTTCGAAATAAATATATCAAAAATAAAAACAGCATCTCCAAATGAGATGCTGTTTTCGCAAAGACCTGAACTTTTTTAAGACTGATAGAACAACTAAACCTCAACCCAACCATTTATTAAGTTTATTCCAGCTCAATCGACCCGTCGGGAGCGAACCCCAAAATCCACATTGTCTTTGATCCAGGCAATAAAGCGTTCTTGTTCCTCAAAGGGTGTATCAGGTAACAAAATTGCGGGATCTTTCCAGTACACCATGACTTCCGCATCCTGAGTCCAAATTTTAACGCGACGCCGTTTTACCTGGGTTTGCCAGTTCTTTCCTGTGACTGCATTGGTATAGATAAGTCGGATCGTCACACTCCTTGCCAGTTGTTCAAGAGGTTTGACAACCAAACTGCGGAAATCAGTCTTCCCTTCTTTCTTTACATCAGGCATACCGTCACTGACCATCATAATCGAGATGGGACGCAGAACCAGATTTTTATTGCGTATCGTCAGCGCTATCTGTTCAAAAAATGCATTAAAGTCGGTATAGGGATTGGAAATATTTTTTGGAAAAATTTCACGCAGTTTTTTAGCAATCTCCTTAACAGACTTATTCTCAAAAGTCTGAATGGGGTAGAAGGTTTTTGGCTCATCGGCCCGTGCTCCTCCGATAGAACTCACAAATAATACATTAGGTACGTCCAGACCACCTAAGCCGTTGAGATGAGCATATAAATAGTGCGCCAGAAAATTTATGGAATCATCAAAATATTTGCCTTTCAGAAATGACCCGCTGATATCCAATCCAATAAACATGGAGAGCCGGGGTTTAGGAGTATCACCTTCACCCAGAAACCAATCGCATCCCCAGATCAATATTAATAAAATACTAAACATTACAAAAAATAAGGTCTTCCAACGCATGGTGTTGTTCTCCATTTATAATTCAGCATTCTTAAGACTTTTACTTTTCACAGAAAGGCTTTCGATAAGCACAGTAGATTTCTTAATATCATCAATATTTTTAAATGGCAATTCAAAAAGATGTTTGGAAGTGATCAGTAGCGTCAGAAAGTTTATGGCTGAAGCTACCACCTGTAATGGTGGAAGCATAAATGCTGCAAGTAATTCTTCCGCCTTGCCTTGAATCCATTCCGTGTCTGCTTTGATTTTTTGCATAAATTCAACCGAAAGACTGAGAACACGCTCTCTATGAACCGTACCATTTCCAGCTAATTTTACT
Organism: uncultured bacterium; assembly: GCA_965370645.1. GTDB lineage: Bacteria > Calditrichota > Calditrichia > RBG-13-44-9 > RBG-13-44-9 > RQOF01. Next base: position 1,331 of record CBDUVK010000150.1, on the reverse strand, counting down.
CCCTGACCCTGAATAATAGACATAATTGTGGGAGTACCATGTGCTGCAAACAAAAACCAGGATACACTCCTGATTCCGAACCAGGAAAACATTGAAATGGCCAGAGTCCAGAATATCCCCAGTTCAAAATTTTCGGAATACTGCGCAAACCAGGGAACCAAGGAATCAACAAATTCACGATACAGAAAAACCACTTCAACAAGCATGACGATTATTTCAATAGCACCGATTCCAATAATCGCCGAGATATTCTTAGTTCTTACAGCACTAACCATGGTGGAGAGAACAGCATAGCTTCCCAGAACAATAAAAAACAGGAAAAGAAACAATGGAATTCGGACCATACCCACCGAAAGCTGTTCACCGGTAATATTGGAAAAAGTATCTACAACGAGTGGTGTGGTAACATAGGTAAAGATGACAGCTTCTATAATACACCAGAAAATGGTTAAAAACACCGCAATCCAGGGGACGGAAGAACTCACCACATTTTTTCCCACATTGTGAATCAGGCGGAAGGGCATGAACAGAACTTCCTGAATAATGGACCATATTCCCAGTGCCAGAATTTTCAATAATCCTACCAGGGCGACTGCAAAATAGAAGATAAAGCGGAATATTCCACCCCAGAATGAAACGATGGCCTTCCCCATATCCCACCAAGTGATGAAGAGAGCAATGATAAACTGTTGCCGGTTCGCTCGAATCACCGCTGTAAGTACGCAGGCAATAGTTACCCAGCATCCCAGGATTATAGCAAATGTCGGAAGCAACAAGAATATCCTTTTCCCAATCATGAGCGTATAAGTATCATATGCACCCCAGGCGAACTCTATAAAAGCGTTTTGAAAAAACATTGGAAAAAATAAAATTGATAGAAGCAGTTTAACGAAACTTCCTGAACTTGTAAACATGAATGTGCTCTCCTCATTAATTTCTGTATAAATTATTCAGCTGAATAAATTTATTTTTGCATTATTTAAAAAATTATGAACCTTCAGATTTAGAACTATTTGATCTTTTTCTTTAGACTGTCAAAACTACTTAAGTAAATAGCAGGTTACCTTTAACAATCATACCAGTAAACAAAGCGCTTTATTAAAATTTCCAGTTTAATAAAATTTCCACTGATTCATTTCACTATAGTCGATATCTTTATTAAATATCTTTAATTATTTTCTATTATATTTTTGGGGTTTTGAAAAAAAAATTAACGTTTTTTCTCTGTTCCAACGGTTGATAATTCCCAGCAGTTTTTATGAAAAATGAGAAGGTCTCTCCGGTAGGAATTATCGAATATGGTTGACCTCTAAGAATTTCAGGAAAGAAAT
>CBDUVK010000149.1:0-6988 GCA_965370645.1 uncultured bacterium | reverse complement strand
AGAATATCGGGCCTTTGAGTACGCGACATAGTTTCATAAATTAAGATGGTGCCTGACAATAACAGTTTCCAGGGACACCCAGCATAAGATGATAACATCATCTATAATTATCTCAATACAGGAACATACCTGAAACCCAAATATGTAACATGAATATACTCTTTATTGCAGACATTGTTGGGGAGGAGGTCGTTGATATTATTTTCGATATCCTTCCGCGCTTAAAAAATCGATATTCAATTGACTTCATTATTGCAAACGTGGAAAATTTAGATAAAGGGAAGGGTATCCAGCCCAAGCAGGTTGAACGCTTAAAAAGTGAGGGGATCGATTGTCTAACCTCCGGAAATCATATCTGGGATCCCCGTAAAAAAGATGTACTAATACAATATGCAGGATATCTGCTTCGTCCGTTAAATTATCCCGAAGGCAATATAGGTGTGGGTTCTACCATTATATCAGTAAAAGATGGGACAAAAATAGGCATTATTAATGCCCAGGGTCGCAGTTTTCTCTACTCAATAAATTGTCCTTTCTCTACAGTCATGAAAGAAGTCAGACGCATACGATCGGAAACTCCCAATATCATTGTCGATTTTCATGCTGAGGCAACCGCAGAAAAACAGGCACTGGGATGGTATTTGGATGGCAAAGTGACCGCTCTTATTGGCACCCATACCCATGTTCAGACTGCAGACGAAAGAATTCTCACTAATGGTACCGGCTATATTACAGATGCGGGCATGTGTGGTCCTTTCGATTCCGTCATCGGAATGGACACTCAGAAGGCTATTGACCGATTCATGCTGCAAACCCATATTTATTACTCCATTGCCAAGGATAATCTGAGATTCAATGGTATTCTCCTTGAAATGGATGAGGAGACCGGAAAAGCCAAACAGATCTCTCGCTTAAATTTCAATAAAAAGGAATTTGATGAAAATGGCTGAGATCATCGATGGTAAAAGTATTGCCGCAATCATTCGTCAGGAGGTTAGCTCAGAAGTCCAATCATTAAAAAAATCAGGTAAAATTCCGGGATTGGCGGTCATTCTGGTTGGCAATAATCCCGCCTCAGAAGTTTATGTAAATATGAAGGGCAAAGCGTGTGAAAAGGCGGGAATTCATTCTATTACCGACCGGCTTCCAGCAGAAATCAGTGAGCACCAACTTTTAGAAAAGATTGACCATTATAATAACCATCCGGAATTTCACGGACTATTAGTTCAACTTCCCCTCCCCTCTCACATTGAGGAGCAGAAAATTATAGAAGCCGTTGTTCCCCAGAAAGATGTGGATTGTTTCCATCCCTACAATGTTGGCCGCTTAATGATCGGACAACCGGTATTTGAGCCGGCTACCCCGGCAGGGATCATTGAATTACTGAAACGGAGTCATGTCGATCCGGGCGGTAAACACGTCGTGATCATGGGCCGCAGTAATATCGTAGGTAAACCACTCAGTATGATGTTAGTTCAGAAACGCCTAAATGCCAATGCTATCGTTACAGTTGTTCATACAGCAGCCCAGAATATGAGTGAGTATACGCAGAAAGCGGATATCCTTATCGCCGCTGCAGGAAAGCCTGAAATTATAAAAGCAGATATGGTTAAAGAGGGAGTTGTGGTTATTGATGTGGGTGTTAACCGGGTCTCAGCGGATAATGAAAAGGGATATCGCCTGGTGGGTGATGTTGCTTTTGATGAGGTCTCTCAAAAAGCAGCTGCTATCACTCCTGTTCCCGGAGGTGTAGGACCGATGACTATTGCGATGTTACTTAAGAACACTTTGAAAGCAATCAAGATACAAAATTAAAGAATATTATCTTTTCACGAATTCTGCTCAGCAAAACATGAAAGATCATACCAGAAATATTGGCAAGTGGGGTGAAGAAGAAGCAACCATTTATCTGAAGGAAAAAAATTATCGTATTCTTTTTAATAACTGGCGAGCCGAGCGTGGAGATATTGATATCATCGCTCTTGATAAAGATTGTCTGGTATTTGTCGAGGTCAAAGGAGGGTTCTCTGAAAAATATGGCCCTCCGGAGCTGCGCGTTACCAAGAATAAACAGAGGCAGTTAAAAAAACTGGCATCTATTTTCCTCAGTGGTGATGAGGTGAAAGAAATTGATTTTGAACATTGCCGCTTCGACGTGGTCATAGTCGATGGACACCAAAACAAGTTCAACATCCGTCACTACGAGAATGCCTTTTATCTTTAAATATGTAATTTCTGATTAACATTTAATATTCATAACCACCAAGGCACAAAGACACTAAGTCCAAAAAATTAATAGTTTAAAAAAATGCAAAATTTTTAAATATATCATGCTTCCTTCTTTAATATAAAAATTTTCATGTGTTTCACTTCTTAGTGTCTTTGGGTCTTTGTGGTAAAATTTTTAATCGATCAGTTAAAGAATTGAATGCAGTGTGGATTAATGTAGGAGATGCAAAATGCCTATAACAAAGAATAAAGGAATTTCCCGAATAGATTCTGAAGCCTGTCGGACCTATGGATGGTATGTGAGGGCCAGATTTAATGGGAAAGTTATTTCAAAATTATTCAGTGATAAGAAATACGGCGGAAAGGCAAAAGCACTAATGAAAGCACGCCGTTATTATAAAAAATCACTCGAAAAATTAATCAGAAAGCATTCCGATCTCAATACCGATAAACTTCCTGTAAAAACGATCGTCACTCAAAATAGAAAGAATAACACCGGTGTTGTGGGCGTTCAAAAAATTACGAAACATAATAGCGGCGGAAGTGTCTATGTAGCCTACCGGGTTAACTGGACCGATAGAAGCGGCAAATCGAAGAATAAGTTTTTCTCAATTGACAAATTCGGAAACAGGGAAGCTTTTAAAATGGCCCGCGAATACCGAAAGGAAAAGCTGGTCGAAAATTATTACGGCGATAAATAGTATTCCTCGCCATTCATATCCTGCATTTCTTCTTTTTTAGTAACAGAAAAATAGATGCATTTTCCTTCATAATAATTTTATATCAATATTTCCAGCGGGCGAGTAATTCCATTATTTTTTGAGAATTATAAATAGAAAAATTAATTGATTCACAATACTCGCCTATCTAACTTCAACAGAACTTCACCGAGGTACAGCTCATGGCCGTCTCTGCGTTAAAACTGAATCAACTTCGAAAAAATATCAGCCTTAATCTTTTCCCCTTCAAAACAACTAAATCAATTCCCGCTCTCGATTCAATTATTGGTCAGGATCGAGCGATTCGGGCCATCGAACTGGCCCTGGAAATGAAACATTCCGGGTATAATGTTTTCGTGACTGGCATGTCAGGAACCGGACGTACGACTATTGTGCGAGACATTTTACAAAATATTGCTAACAGTCAAACTGTCCCCGATGACTGGATTTATGTCTATAATTTTCAAAATCCGGACGTACCCAATGCCATTTATCTTTCAGCGGGAAAAGGAAAAATATTCCAGTGTGATATGGAAGAACTTATTGAAACTCTCAAGAAAGAAATCCCGGCCACTTTCGATAGTGAAGAGTATGAAAAACAGAATGCTTCCATCTTAATAAAAAATACCGAAAAAAAACGCCAGATAATGAATGAGCTGGATACCGAAGCTCGATCTCTCAACATTCAGATACAGAGCACCCCCGCAGGATTTCAAACGATGGTCCTCCGAGACGATAAACCCCTTAGTACTGAGGAATATGAAGCCCTCACTGCAAATCGAAAAAAAGAAATCAAAAAAAATCTTGCTTCCATTCAGGAAAAAATTAATACCGTCGTTCGTGATATAGTCAGACTGGATCGAGAAACACAACAGTCTATTCGGACATTGAATGAAAAAATTGCAGCATTCATCGTCACCAGGTACGTTAAAGAACTAAAATCTGATTATAAAGATCAACCGGAAATAGTCACTTACCTTGATGATGTCAGTCAGGAAATTATTTCCAGTATAAGTGAATTTTTAACCCACACCCGCAAAGAATCTAAAAAGGACGGTGATAGCGGGTCACCGGAAGATCACTTTAAACGCTTTGATGTCAATGTGTTTGTGGATAATGGCGCCACAAAAGGAGCCCCCGTTATTTATGAAGCAAACCCTACTTACAATAATCTATTCGGCCGAATTGATAAGCAAATTATTATGGGAGCACAGGTTACTGATTTTACGATGCTGAAACCGGGGAGTTTGCACCGCGCGAATGGAGGTTACCTGATGACTGAAGCTTATCATGTGCTGACAAACCCCTATGTATACGATGCACTGAAGAGGGTGATTAAAACTAAGGAAATTCGTACTGAGGATGTTTCTGAACTATATGGTTATTTATCATCAGCCGGTATTCGTCCCGAACCCATACCCTTAAATCTGAAAGTAATCTTAATCGGATGGAATGAAGTTTATTATCTGCTGCAGGCCTATGATAAAGACTTCAGTAAAATATTCAAGATTCGGGCAGACTTTGATTATGAAACTGATGCCACCCAGGAGAGCATTTATAAATATGCCCAATTTATTAGCAAAGTATGCCAGGAAGAGAAATTACAGCCCTTTGATCGCTCCGCGGTTCGGGAAATAATATACTATGGGAATCGCCTGGTAGATGATCAGGAAAAAATCAGCCTGCGATTTGGATCGCTGGTGGGTATTATCCGGGAAGCAAACCACTATGCCAAGAAGGAAAAGACTTCCTCAGTCGTTGATAAGCATGTAAAGAAAGCCATAACAGAATCAGATTATCGCCAGAGCATGATTGAAGATAAGTACCAGGAAATCTATGATCGAAATATCTATAAAATTGATGTGACAGGAAATAAGGTTGGTGAAATTAATGGATTATCGGTTTCATCCATTGGAGAATTTTCATTTGGTCGTCCCAGTAAGATCACTGCCAAAACATTCCTGGGGAATGAGAACGTGGTCAATATCGAGAGAAAAGCCCGCTTAAGTGGAAAGTTTCATGATAAAGGCCTGTTTATTTTATCGGGATATTTCAATTCAAAATTTGGTCAGTTCATACCCCCATCATTTTCCGCCAGTATCACTTTTGAACAGAGCTATTCTATGATTGATGGGGATAGCGCTTCTTCCACCGAACTATATGCCTTACTTTCCAGTCTGGCTAACGTCCCCATTAAACAGGGGATTGCGGTGACCGGTTCAGTGAATCAGAACGGGGAGGTTCAAGCAATAGGAGGAGTAAACGAAAAGATTGAAGGTTACTTCCAGGTCTGCAAGAATAAGGGATTAACCGGACAACAAGGGGTTATCATTCCCCAAAGTAATATTGATAACCTGATGCTGAAAGATGAAGTTATAGCCGCAGTGAAAACCAAAAAATTTAATATCTGGGCGGTCGATAGTATAGAGGATGGTCTGAAAATTTTAACCGGACAGCAAGCAGGTGGCCGGCAAGAGAATGGAAAATTTCCCAAAAATACCCTGTATTGGCGGGTTGAGGAACAACTTACGGCTTATGCTAAACGTGCCAATGATTTTAAGAAGAGTATGGGAGAGAAGAAAACCACCAAAAACAATAACAAGAGCATAGAAGACCAATCCGATAATGGAGATGAGGAGTAAAATTCAGCGTATTCATAAGAACATTTTTTATCATTAAAATGATGCTGAAGGCAGGAATCTCTATGGTATTTTTGAGTTCGAATAAAAGATCCCGGATACCAGATACCAGCATGACTGATATCCGGTGACTGGCATCTGGTATCAATGATGGGTACTATGAACATAAGAGTAAATCACCTATGCGTCCTGGCGTGATAGTCTATTCAGGTTAAATAAAAAAAATCTGGAATTTTCAGAGAAGTAAAGTCCGGTCAGTTACCTTGTTCACGACTTTTAAATAGCAGATGAACATAGTCATCAGTTACTTCCCCAATATTAACTAATTGCCATTCCTCGGGATATTCATCGATCATTTTCTTCAGGCAAACCGCCCTCGCTTCAAGAACTTCACAACGATTCCATCCAACAGATACATGATACGCTCCCTCTCTTTCACTCATAGTATGAATGTCCAAGCTCACCCACCTGAAACGAGCGCCAGCGAGTTACTGGTTGGGTGCAGCGTTTTGTTAGCCGAAGTTTCCTTGAGTTTTGAGGTATCTTCCAAGTTCATGATTCAGAAAAGCAACCATGAAATCAGCATGGTAGAAAATGCTCCACCATAAAGGAGCGGGATAAGGTAGAGCAGCAAACAACACCGTCCCAATTCGGACGCGTGAGCCGTAATTAGTTTACGTACGACCAGGAAACTTAGTACGACAGCTATACCCATCAGCCCCAGGCCCAGAATCGTCATTGCTGGATCACACCAGAATGGCAACGGCACCAACGGCACAGTCTTCTCGAGGATACCGCGCGCAGTTTCTTCACCGACCGGATCGCTCGCGATATATTCCCAATGCGGAATACGCGAGGTCATTTTCAGCAACGCCTTCACGGTATGAGCAGCCGCCATGATTGGAATGAAGGCGATGCAGAACCTGAGCAAATAGTCGCTTAGTGAGAGCCGTCCACCGACCAGACGGAACGCACCAAACGGCAGTATCCAGAAAATCGCGGGTAAGGCCACGAATAACGTCATCGATTTAACAATCCCACGATCCCATGCTCCGCTTGCACCGAGCGCCTGCTCCAGCATCGTCGGCGTCCAAAGCAGCAGGTCTTTCGTCACCGGCCATTCTATGAAAACCTCGTAAACGACAAAACCGGACACGACCAGGCAAAACAAGGCCTGCGCGGCGGTCAAAGGCTTCAGTTCCAACAGATCCTTGAACCATCTGCGTGGGAACCAGCCCGGATTGGGCCGCCCGTCGAGTCCCGGATTGTTGTGGTCGCAGGCTTTCAGGCATTGGCCGCAAATGAGGCATTCGGTATTGTCATTAAGACTGTATGGCCTGAGCCCGACACCACAGCTTCTCCCCTGGAATTCATAGGCCGTCTTTTTCGAGACGCACGCCC
>CBDUVK010000148.1:0-7166 GCA_965370645.1 uncultured bacterium | reverse complement strand
GGAATCAAGGTTTTTTTGATTCCGGAAACAGCGGAAAATTGTTGAAAATTTCTTAAAAAAAATGTTTGATTTAGATAAGTTTCTAATGTATTATCCACAACAAACTTTTAATAAAGGAAATAAATGAGTTACTTCACCCACAATTACTTCTCTTGGTGGTGGTGCCAAAACTGGCAGTGGGTGAAGAATGTCCTTAGAAATTAAATTTAACTAATATTATTTAATTCCGGAACCCGCTGCCTCTATCGCAGCGGGTTTTTTGTTTATACCTATAATTAAAGGAGTTCGTCATGAAAAATCAGGTTTTGCTAAATGCAGATCAAATTCCCACCCACTATTACAATATTCTGGCGGATCTGCCATTCTCAATGGATCCCCCACTGCATCCCGGAACCAAGCAACCCATTGGCCCGGATGATATGTTACCCATCTTTCCCATGTCTCTTATTGAACAGGAGATGAGTCCACAGCGGGAAGTGCAGATACCTGAAAAAGTTCGCGAGGCTTATCAGATTTACCGGCCCACACCTCTGATACGCGCCGTCCGCCTGGAGAAAGCACTCAATACACCTGCAAAAATTTATTATAAATATGAAGGCGCATCACCTACCGGAAGTCATAAGCCCAATACCGCCATTGCTCAGGCATATTATAATAAACAGGAAGGCACGAAAAAACTGGTCACCGAAACCGGGGCAGGGCAGTGGGGTAGTTCACTGGCCTATGCCTGTCACCTTTTTGATATGGAATGTACCGTCTATATGGTTAAGGTAAGCTATTACCAGAAACCCTATCGTAAAACCATGATGAATCTGTTCGGAGCCGAAATCTATCCGTCGCCCTCTAACCGCACCGAAATCGGCAAAAAGATACTGGCACAAGATCCGGAATGTCCCGGTAGTCTGGGAATTGCCATATCTGAGGCTATTGAAGAGGCGGTTAAAACAGAGAATGCCAAATATTCACTGGGAAGTGTTCTGAATCATGTTCTCCTGCATCAGACCATTATTGGATTGGAAACCAAGAAACAGTTTGAGCTGGTTGGGGATTATCCCGATGTGGTCATCGGCTGCCATGGCGGCGGGAGTAACTTTGCCGGTCTGGCCATGCCCTTTGTGCGGGATAAAATTCACGGTAAAAATATAGATCTAATTGCTGTAGAACCGGTTTCCTGTCCCACCCTGACCGAAGGCAAAAGGGATTATGATTTTGGCGATACCGCCGGTATGACACCGTTGATGATGATGCATACCCTGGGCCATGAGTTTATTCCCCCATCAATTCATGCCGGGGGATTACGCTACCATGGTGCGGCACCGATCGTCAGTGCATTGCTGAACCATAATCTCATCAGGGCAGAGGCTCTGGGGCAGCTGGATGTTTTCCAGGGCGCCATGCTGTTCACCCAAACTGAAGGATTGATCCCGGCACCGGAGTCGGCCCATGCAGTGAAAGCGGCCATCCAGGCAGCCGAAAATGCCCGTGAAGCCGGTGAGGAAAAAACCATTGTGTTTAATCTCTCTGGTCACGGATTGTTGGATCTCTCCGCTTATGAAGCGTATCTCAATGGAGAGTTAGTAAAAGAAGAAAAAGCAGCAGTTGCGTAATAGGAAGGTTAAAGGATCAGGTCACAAGGGAAAAGGGTAAAGGAAAATTGGGTTTAGGATATAGATTTTGGGATTTAGTGATTCCTCGAGACTCGTTACAAGGTGCTCGGTACTCGTTACTAGGCATTCGATACTCATATACCCTATAACTTTATACCTTTACACCTCTAAACCTATCACATTAATTAATATTGCATAATGAATTAAGGCTGTTTATTTTTTGACTAAAAAACCGATGAAAAAAGGCGAAATAATTCCGCTAACAATCGAAAAACTGGCTTATGGCGGCCAAGGAATTGGCCGGGTGGAAAACCAGGTTGTCTTTGTGGAAGGTGTTCTCCCTGGTGATCGTGCTGAAGTTCGGATCCAAAGAAAAAAGAAAAATTATCTTCTGGCCCGGGTGGTGAAACTCCTTGAAAAATCACCTCTGAGGCAGCCTCCTTCCTGCAGCCATTTCGGAGATTGTGGGGGTTGCAAGTGGCAAAATCTGCTTTATGAAGAGCAGCTGAAAGTGAAAAGAGAGCAGATCATTGAAAGCCTGGAACACCTTTCCGATATCTATCCGGAATCCATTCATTCTACTTTGCCTTCCCCATTTATTTATAAATATCGTAATAAAATGGAATTTTCGTTTACAGATAAATGTTGGCTGATTGCGGAGGAATTATCTAATCCGGCGATAAAAAAAGGATTTGCACTGGGATTACATGTTCCCGGGGCCTTCGACCGGGTGATGAACATTGATCACTGCTGGTTACAGGACGAGATTATGAATGGAATCCTGAATTTCAGCCAGGAATATTTCAGGAAATCTGAGTTGCCGGTTTTTAATCTCAAAACCCATCAGGGATTGTTGCGTTTTCTGGTTCTTCGAAAATCGTTCCAGCACAGTGAATATATGGTAAATATTGTTACATTTGAGACAGCAGCTGAAGATTTATCCGAGTATGGCAAACAGCTCAGGGAAACATTTCCGCAAATTGTGTCCATTATAAATACTGTAAATCCCCGTTTTGCTCAAATTGCATTCGGGGAAGAGGAACATCTTCTATTTGGAAAACCTGCCATCAGCGAAAAGATCGGAAACTTTGAATTTGATATTTCTGCCAATTCATTTTTCCAAACAAATCCTTTACAGGCAGAAAATTTATACCGCATTGTGGTTGGGCAGGCGGGTGAAGGAAATCATCTCATCTGGGATTTTTATGCAGGTACCGGGACAATAGCTCTTTTCCTGTCGCAGAAGAATGAAAAAATTATCGGATTTGAATTGATTGAGAGTGCCGTAACGGATGCAAGACGGAATTGTCAGCGAAACGGGGTGCAAAATTGTGAATTTGTTCCGGGTGATGTCCGGGACAGTGCGGGTCAGTTTACTGAAAAACCTGATGTCATTGTCTGTGACCCTCCCCGATCCGGTATGCACATGGATATCGTAAAAACCATTCTGGAGGTTCGTCCCAGAAGAGTCATTTATGTCTCCTGCAATCCCACCACCATGGCGCGGGATATCAAGCCTTTATCGGAATATTATCAGGTATTGGAAGTTCAACCGGTTGATATGTTTCCCCATACTTATCATATTGAATCTGTGGCAACACTGGAGTTAAAATGAAAAAATTGACCTATCAGGAAATTAGCGCTCGCAGATTATCTAAACAGCAAATACAGGAAACAGAGCGGTTTCCTATCTTTACGCTCCTTGATAATATCAGGAGCCTTCATAATGTGGGATCCATTTTCCGAACTGCAGATGCAGTCCGCCTCCAGAAATTGTTTTTATCCGGAATTACCGGACAGCCACCACGCAAGGAAATTGATAAAACAGCCCTGGGTGCTGTAGAGACTGTCCCCTGGGAGTATCATGATGATCCGCTGGGGGTGATTAAGAACCTAAAAAATCGAAAAGTGAAGATCATTGTGTTAGAGCACACCTCGCACAGTATCCCCTACAATGAAATATCAATAGATTTTCCGGTCTGTCTGGTGGTCGGCAATGAAGTTTTTGGTGTTCAGGATAAAATAGTTGAATTATCAGATATGTCAGTAGAGATACCGATGTATGGTACCAAACAATCTCTTAACGTTAGCATAGCATATGGTGTGGTAATTTATCATATTTTATTTAAATATTTAGAGACAACAGACCGATAATAGATGGAGTTGGTCTATTTATTAAACAAAATATTGAGATGAAAATCTCATCGGATTAAATAATATATGATAATTCCCGATGTTGAATACCCTTTAAAGACTGGCTACAATTCGCTTTCGGGAATTTGGTAATAAAACTATACGGTAAGTCTGATATATGACATCTATAATTTATCTTGTTGAGTCTGAGCAAAAACAAACACAAACTATTGTGAATACTGCGATTCAGAATAGTTTTGAAATATTCATTTTTAGAAAATTTTCCGATCTTCTCAACGATGTCAAAAAACACCGACCCGATGCAATTTTAATCAATGAAAAACTTCTTCCCCAAAGCTATGATGAGTTTCTGGAAATTAATAGTTATTTTATCATTGTTTATGGTCAGCGAATTGATCTGGATGCCAGGGTAAATTATTATCAAATGGGTGTTGACAGGGTTTTAGACAGAGAATATGCAGTTCCTCAAGCACTCATTCAATTATTGAAAAAACAGCAGAACTATATCAAAGAGTATTCTTCTATTCAACAGGGTGATATTGTTCACACCTCCTTCCGTGAACTTTCCCTGGCGAATATGTTGCAGGAATCGGTGAAGGAAAAAACGAGTTTTGCTCTTAAGATTAATGACAATGGGTGGAATGCCAGCCTTAGGGTGATGGAGGGAAGAATTGATACTGTCAGTTGCACTGAAAAATCGGGAGCACCGGCACTTTTTGATATTCTGTACCGTTCGCGGGGTGAGATCTTTCTAAAATACTTTCCGGAATCCAATCGTATTTCTGATCATGAATTTTCCACCTCTGCAGTTCTGCTTGAGTTTCAATATCAACATAAAATTTTGGAAGAATTTGAGAAAGTGCTGGATGTACCTAGTCCAATTTTTCGGAGGAAAAGTACTTCAGAACGTATATCTTTTCAACAAAAATACCAGCAAATTTTAGATCTTATTGATGAAAAATTGACCCTGAGAAAAATTATACTGGCCAGCCCGTATACCCCGGCACAAACCACCGGGATATTGAGGGAGATGCTTCAGAAAGAACTCGTAGATGTTGATCATGAAACCATGAAAGAGGGAAAATTTACGGAAGAGGAAGTGGAAAATTTAGTCGAAGGGATATTCTCAGCAGGGAAACACGATGGACAGATCCTGGTCTTAAGCTTTTCTGAAGATGGAAAAAAAAGTGTTATAGAAGGAATTGCGAGCGCATTCAATCGACCGGTCATTGTAGATAATTCGGCAGAAATTTGTGAGATTTCTCTTGATAATGTGACATCTTTAAGTTTCATGGGTGTTTCCCTTGATACTTATGTAAAGGGAAATGTTCAGAACTCTATCTCTGAGTTATTAGCTGCAATTTTTATTATTGATTTTTCTACACCTCTGACCTTTGACTACAAAAAATATTTCATCCGCCAATTTTTGGCAGAGAGATCTATACCAGCTGTTATCGGGGTAATCAACCTTACCCGGTTACAGGAGACGGCACTGCAGGAACTGCGGAAGATACTTGAAATTCCAGCAGATATTCCGGTAATATCGCTGGATTATAATAAAATATCCGATCTGAGAAATATGGTTCATCAACTGATTAACCTTTCCGATCGGGAGAAGAATAGCCGGTGAAATAAATGAATAATCTCGTTATATACTTAATTGATGATGGTTACCGGGAAGAAATTGTGGATCTTTTTGAACCGCCACAATACCGTATAAAGATAGCAACTGATTTAAAACAGGTTATCATTACCTGCCAAACTGATCTGGTCGATCTTCTGCTAATTTGGCCGGCAACTATTCTGGCCGTTGCTGATTTACAGGTGGAATTGAGGAAAAATGGGTTGGAGTATCTTCCTCATATTGCGGTAGTACGAAAAGCCCAATTTTTTCATGAATTACTGAATTCCAGATGTTTGAACGTGATTCAAATTCCACTTCCGAAGAAGGAATTTATATTCATTTTAGATCAAAGTCTCCAGCTCATACATACACCTGCTCAAGGTAAACCAGCTGAATTGGGAGACAAAGAAAAGGAAAATTCAAATTTGATAAACTCGCTGGACCGGCTTTGCCAGAATCGGGAAAGTGCACTAATCAGTGTCACAGAGAGTGGCCATGGAGGAAGAATTTACCTGAGTGATGGACGGATTGTCAGAGCAAGCTTTCGGGCTCTGGAAGGTATAGATGCACTGAAAAAGATGGTGGGTTTGATTGAAGCGGATTTGACCATTCACCTGACATCGGTAGAGGAAGAAAGAGAATTAAATGAAAATACTGCCCTGCTCCTGGCAAATTTAAGAAATTCCTTTATGGAGCAGCAAAAATCCCTGGAGGATTTACCACCTCTTAAGGAAAAATTAAAAGTTCAGGATGCCGAATCTATTAAAATTTTCAAATCGGGAGATATAAAACGGCAGATAATCGAACTCTGCCAGGGCGGGCAAACTCTGTATCAGTTGTTAACAATTATGAATCAGGATAATCAGGAGATACTTAAACATACCCGGGAACTATTACAAAAGAAAATTTTAATATCGGGTAATGCTGTGCCTGAGGAAACAGGTGAGCAGGTAAAATCAAATTCTTTTTCTGAGAGATTTAAGAAATTGGGTAATTTATTCAGGATCTCACGAAAAAAGAGTTCCCGTATGGAATCCTATGTTTATGAAAACTTGGATGTTAAAGCAACAGAAATTTCCGCGAATATTTCTGAGCAGGTAAAAATTGAAGTCACTGATATGGATCACAGTGATTTGTTAAAAATTAAAAAGTTTTTTTGGGAAGCCTGATTATGAAAATTTATGAAATCATGATACTGGAACATGAGGAAAAACTTTTTACAAAATTTGCTCAGGGAATTCCTGTAAAGATGTTGGAGGAATACGATTTTCCTGTATATCGGTTAGAAATAGATCCTTCCCTGGTTTTAATTTTCTACGTTTTTGAACTTCAATATATACCTCCGATCCATTTTTTGGAAAACGTTTTTCCCAGTCTTAAACGGATTATCTGGCTCTCCAGAGAGCAACAGTTCATGAATCTCCTACCACCGGATGAATATAAAAAGTTTTTTGAACAATTTGAGGATATCATCCCTTCTGCTGTGGTTCTTGCTGTTGCAGATGATAATCTGCCGGAGATGTCTGAGGCTTTATTGCATCAGGGTTGTTATCTTGGAGATCAGAGCCGATTATATTTGTGGAATGAAAAGGATCCACAAAATTCCCGGCGAATTTGGCAGCTCATCTGGTCTGTGCATGAAGTACCGATTGAGGCAGCGTGAATGGCTAAAGGCTAAAGGCCCAAGGCTAAAGGAAAAAGGCCATATACCTTTATACCTCTATAACTCTATACCTCCCTACTCCGATACTCCTTCACATCTCTTTCTTATTATCCGCTCC
>CBDUVK010000147.1:0-7226 GCA_965370645.1 uncultured bacterium | reverse complement strand
CGGAAGTCATATGTTCTCCTGTACACTAGGTTTGATTATCATCCTTTTATGAATAATACAATTTATCAAATTCGAATTATTCATTATCAAATCCCTATATCATTTCCAATAAATTCTGAGTATTTTATACATTATAAGTAATAATCATAGTTGACACCGAATGGCACTCTCATATTAGGTTATGGTCCATGTATTTTTTGATAGTTGACCTACATCTGGGAAAGCATCATGATCGGTGAAACACTTTCCCATTACAAAATAATAAAAGAATTGGGCCGTGGCGGGATGGGTGAGGTCTATCTTGCTGACGATACAAAACTCAAGCGCCAGGTTGCCATTAAATTTCTGCCATCTGGAATCACTGTTAACGAAACTGATAAATCCCGTTTCTTACAAGAAGCACAGGCAGCTGCTGCGATTAACCACCCCAATATTTGTGTGATCTATGAAGTACAGGACCAAGAAAAAAATCCATTCATCGTCATGGAATATGTCGAAGGAGAAACTCTGAGTGATAAAATTGCTTCTGGGCCCATACCGATTGAAAAGGTGATCGATTATGCGATTCAGATTGGATCGGCATTACAGGCTGCCCATGATAAAAATATTATCCACAGAGACATAAAACCTGGCAACTTAATGATTTCTGCGACCCAGCAAATTAAAGTCATGGATTTTGGACTGGCTAAAATAAAAGGATCGGCTCAATTAACCAAGACTACCAGTAGAATTGGAACATTAGCTTATATGTCACCCGAACAAATTGAAGGTAAAGAGATAGGCGCCAGTTCAGACATTTTCTCATTTGGAGTTGTCCTCTATGAAATGTTGACTCGCCGAAGACCATTTCAGGAAGATTATGAATTGGCCCTGATCTATGCGATTCTAAATGAAGATCCTGAACCAATAGGAAAGCTCAATAATAATGTTTCTATGGAATTAGAAAGAATTGTTCATAAATCGTTAGCTAAAAATCGATCCGACCGATATCAACAGATCGTTGATATTTTGCAAGATCTCAGAGATTTAGAACAGAAAACTTCAAATCAGATACCTATACTTTCAGGATCCAGACAACAACCTCAACTTACTGAGAAACCAATCCAGTCAATAGTTGTACTGCCTTTTGCAAATTATTCCAATAACCCCGAACAGGAATATTTTGTTGATGGAATAACAGAGGCACTGATTACATATTTAGCAAAAATTCACTCACTTAAAATCATTTCGCGAACTTCAGCAATGCATTATAAAGAAACAGAAAAGAATATACCTGAGATTGCCCAGGAACTCAATGTGGATGCAGTAGTGGAAGGTTCAGTATTACGGGTAGGCAAGAAGGTGCGAATTACAGCACAGCTTATCCATGCTGTTACTGATGTCCATATCTGGGCAGAAAGCTACGATCGTAATTTCAAGGATATATTGCTCTTACAAAGTGAAGTAGCTCAGGCCATTGCCGGCGAAATCAAGATAAAACTAACGCAAAAGGAAAAGAAAAACCTGATGAGTATCCGTCCGATCAATCCTGAGTCCTACGATGCCTATTTGAAGGGTCGCTTCCACTGGTATAAACTTTCTCCGCAAAATGTACAGAAAGCGTTTGATTACTTTTCGCTTGCCCTAGAAATAGATTCTGAAAATGCCCTGGCGCATACCGGGATCGCCATGGTCTGTTTAGCCAGGGGATATTGGGGTACAACCCCGCCGCGTAAGTCGATGCCAAAAGCAAAGAGTTTAGCGCTGAAAGCTATAGAGATAGATGATACCTCAGAGGAAGCTCACGATGCCTTAGCAAGAGTACTGTACTTTTATGACTGGGACTGGGATGGAGCAGAGAGGGAGTTCAAAAACGCGATTCAGCTTAATCCGAATAAAGCTGATGTACATCTGTTTTATTCATCTTTTCTAAGATCGATGGGGCGGGGAGATGAGGCCATGTCAGAAGCTGAACTGGGCCTGGAGTTAGATCCTCTCAATTCCTTCTCACAGTGCTTTTATGCTGGTCAACTATTGTACTTGCAACAATATGATAAAGCTTTATCACAGCTCAGGGAGATAGTCCAGCTGGAATCCAATTTTCCTTTTGTACATCGCTACCTCTGGATTTGTTATCACCAAAAACAAATGTATATTGAGGCAATTGAAGAAGCCAAGAATTTTTTTACCGCAATGGGTAAGAGTGAATTCGCCGATACTATTGTCCGTGGTTATGCCAATTCTGATTATACAGGAGCTATGAGGCTCCTGGCTGAAACACTGGAAGAACATTTGAAGAAATCCTACATACAACCTGTTTGGATTGCCAGATTATATGCTTATGCCCGGGATAAAAACAGGGCTCTTGAGTGGCTTGAGAAAGCTTACAAAGAGCGTGATCTCCTGATGCCAAATCTTAAATCAAGTTCTGATTGGGCGATTCTGCGTGGAGAGGAAAGGTTTAAAAAGCTGCTGAGCAGGATGAATTTCCCCCCTAGCTGACAGATTTTAAGGCTATAATTCGTTTTATAATTTTTGCTTTAGATCAAAAAAATTTTAGTAAATTTTTTTTATTTCTCCTTCAGAAATATTGTTGTTAAGTAATTCAAGGACAAAAAGACGCAGTCATCTCGACCGGAGTACCGCCCCATTTGGCCGGGACGTAGCGGAGAGATCTTTTGAAATAGATTTCTCGACTCCATCCGTCGACTGACGGACTACGCTCGAAATGACAATTTTACTTACTATATAAAAAATAATACCTTAAAAAAAATTTTCAGATATATAGAACTCATCATATTCTTTATTTAAAATTACCTCTCAAATAAATCATGTTTTACTGTTTTATTCTCAGGTTTGGGCCATTTTTGTACAAAAACTTCCCATTTCGCAAACTTTTTAAAATCAATATTCATTTTTTTAAATTGTTGCCATTGATCAATTTGAGTTTTATGGCACTTGATGGCTGCAATCTTATCAGCAATGAAATTCTCAATATTAATTCTGTGGGTAACTTCACTGTTTACTATCGGAATTAACTTTCTGAAGGTCACCATGGAGGTTTGCTCTTGATCCAGACCAAAGAAAAATAAGGTAGGAGGATCCGATAGTGACCTAACAGTATTGAATGCCCATCTCGTCACCGCTAGATGATCCGGATGGCCAGATATAGTATTCTCGTGGAAGGTAATCATGATATCAGGCTTAAACCGTTTTATTTCCTGTTTAATAATATCAATCCCTTCATCTTCTGGAAAATCCTGAAGTTGTTTATCTGAAAAGTTATGTATCTGCACATACTGAATACCCAATTTCCTGGCTGCATATCTTAATTCCTGACTTCTGCGTTTGGCCAATTCTGTGGAGCAAAGATTTTTTGAATTACCCAGTGATGCTGATTCCCCATGGGTAAGGGTGAGGAGAGAGACGATATGTCCACTTCGGGTCGTTTTTGCTAGAGTTCCCGCGGGTCCATAAGATTCATCATCGGGATGGGCGAATGTAGCTAGTATTCTCATATCGATGGATTCTCCAAAATACGCAAGGATCCAGGAAATTTGAGCAGGGCGAAAATATTTAGAACTCCGTGATTCCCCGGTAATGAAAATTCGACAGCTTATTTATAGTATGTGACAATTGATCCCTCCGGACATTTTTCTGACAGGATGTACAGGATGAATGAATCTCGAATATAGGTTACCTTTTCTCTTTTCCATTATTTATTTCATCAAAACCATCTTTCTGGTCTCGACATAGTTACCTGCTTTCCCGGGATGGGATGACTTCGCCAGAAACCGGTAGAAGTATACACCACTCGACAGATGTGAAGAATCAAACTCGACAGTGTAAGAACCTGCCCGCTGTTTTTCATCAACCAGAATAGCCACCTTTTGTCCCCTTAAATTATATACTTCTAACTGAACCGAACTGCTGACTGCTAACTGCCAACTGATGACTGTATTTGGATTAAATGGATTAGGATAATTTTGATGGAGTATATTAGCAGTGGGTATGTTCCCTGAAAGCGTTTCGATACTTACAAAAGGATTCTTATACCAAACGACACGGTTGGCATACCATGCAGTGACTATTGCATCCTCGTAACCATCATTGTTGATATCTGCAGCACAAATGTAATTGGCGCCCTCCAATTCTGCACCAATAGTCCGTTTAGTCCAGGTGACTGGTGTACCACCACCGTTTTCATACCACATAACTGTGTTTTCATTAGCTCCGGTCACTATAACATCCATATCCTGATCTTTATCTACATCAACAGCATAGATGCAACGAGCGCCACTAAGAGTGGAGTCTATAATATATTTAGTCCAGTTTTGACCGGCATTTTCATTTTTATACCAGACAACATGATTTGCAAGACTTCCTGTTGCTACTATATCCAGGGAATCATCGCCATCGATATCTGCGATACGTACACCCCATGCACCGTCCAAATCTGTATCTATTGTATCTTTATCCCAATTTAAATTTGGGAGATCATTGGCATACCATACAACTTGATCTGCATTTTGTGCCGTTGCTACTACATCCAAATCTCCATCATCATCTATATCACCAGTCTCCAAGTTCCTACCCCAATACAGGTTGGAATCGATGATATATTTGTTCCAAACTGGAGGTATACTACCATCATTCTCATACCACACAGCTAGTCTGGCATCAATTGCGGTTGCCAGTACATCCGGATCACCATCATCATCGATATCTGAAACGATAACGTAATGAGCACCCCATAGATTATCATCTATGGTATGTATACTCCAAACTGGAGGCGTACTACCATCATTCTTATACCACCTTACAGCATTCTCACTGGTTCCTGCGGCAACCACATCCTGGTCACCATCATCATCAATATCTGCAATTCGCAAACCAACCGCCCTGTCTAAGGAATCATCTATGATATGTTCGGTCCAGCTCAGTTGATTATTCTCATACCAGAAAACTTTATCTTCACCATAGCTGGTTACTGCTGCATCCGGATCACCGTCATTATCGATATCGCCAACTTCTACAAGCACTGGACGGTCAATGTTGAAGGCAATGGTATTTTTTTGCCACTGGCCGAAAAGTGGGAAGAAAATAGCTGGCAATGTTAGCATCAGGACCACCATGATAAAGGTATTATAAATTTTCATGATAAAGCTCCTCTATAATTATGTTGGAAATTTCAGTAATCAGAAATCTAACATATTATATCATCAATGTATGCTATTATCAAAATATGTGCCAGCGGATATGGTCGTTTCTTTATTATTCATAAGGAATTGTAAAAAAACAAGTTAAACAATTTGCATTCTTTGCAAATAATGGAACAAAACTTAATATATAAGAGAGGAATGATGATAGGGATGTTTAAATTTTTAAAATACATTTAGTTATAATCGTTAATTCTTGCGCTTTTCCCGTCAAACCGGGCAAAACCTCTTTTTTGCGATCGTTAATCTTTGCGACGTCTTCATTTAGAAACCACCTACGAAACTTCAATTTTTCGGTTTTAAAATTCCAAATTTGTTTATCTTATAGCGAATGGTGGCCTCTGATACTTTCAGGACACGGGCCGCCTGTGCCTTATTCCAGTCATTATCGTTCAAAGTTTTTCTTATTAATTCTTCTTCATATTGAGCGACTCGCTTAAAAAGTGAATCGTCTTTACTTTTCTTTTTGGGACGATAAAATTTCCATTCTTTTTGGTATTCTTTGGGAAGTATCTCATGATCCAGTATCTCCGCATCAGGAGGTGCTAAAACCACCAGATGTTCGATAAAATTTTCCAGTTCACGAATATTACCGCGCCATTTATGGGATGAAAGATAAGGTATCATCTCTTCATGAAGCTGCTTCAACTCCTTTTTCTGTTGCCCCGAAAACTTTTTTATAAAGTAATTGGCCAGTAGAGGAATATCTTCCTTTCGTTCACCCAAAGTTGGAATTTTTAGCGGGTACACATAGAGACGATAAAACAGGTCTTCACGGAATTTATTCTGCTGAACCAACTCAAATAGTGATTTACCCGATGCAGAAATAATCCGCACATTCACTTTAATATTTTTGGTACTCCCTATTCGACGAATTTCGCCTTCCTGTAAAAATCGCAGTAATTTAGTCTGCAAATTTATCGGTAGATTGGCGATTTCATCTAAAAACAGGGTTCCATTATTCGCTTCTTGTATCAAACCAGGTTTATTTTCTGCGGCCCCGCTAAAAGCACCCTTAATATGTCCAAATAATTCACTTTCAATTAGATTGTCTGGAATCGCCCCACAATCCAGTGCCACAAATTTTTCCTGGCTCCTTGAACTGAATTGGTGAATTGCTTTCGCTACCAGTTCCTTACCAGTACCACTTTCTCCTTCTATCAGTACTCTGATATCAGATTTTGAAGCGGTTTCGATGGCCTGTAATAACTCGATAAATTTTCGACATTTTCCTATTAAACCCGCTGTTTCATATTTGTCCAGCAGAGCTTTATTGGAAATTTCGTAATTAAAATATTGTTGAATTTTCTGAACATTGCGCAGGAATGGAGATACAATGGCGGAAAATTGATTTAGATATTCCATTTCCTGTTCTTTAAAAGGCAATTCATTTTCTCTCACCAGTAGCAGGGTACCGATGATAATGCCTTCTGCACAGAGGGGGCTACAGAGCACGGATTTGTATGTGGTATCTTTCACTAAATCAGCTCTGAAACGGGTATCTTTCGTAATATCCCTGCTCAGTAAGATTTTCCTATATTTTGTTACCCAGCCACTTATACTGCTGTTGATAGCGTGGCTTTCACGATCAGTAGATTCTTCTCTATCTGAAAATACGGTTTTAATGGTATTCTGTGTCTGAGGATTTGTCATCATTAATAAGGCAAAATCCGCAGCAAATAGCGCACCTGCCTTTTCGGTAGTAATTTGCAGGATTTGCTTAAAATCGCTCTCTTGCTTCAAAATATGAGCTAATTCAATTAATGCTTCTAAATTGGAAATGTAATCATTTTGGGATTCAATTGATTTTGGCATATAAAAATACTCAGATCTTTTAGTTTTTCTGTGCACCGAGTATTAAGGGCAAATAAAAAATAAATAAATTAAAATTAGGAAACAAGCAGAAAGCCGAGTAGAAACCTGGATAGAATAATATACCCCGAGCCATATTTCAATTTTGTTTCAATCGACATCAAAAAAGGCACAAGAAGGTCCTAGATCTTTTATCTATTGATTATTGCAAAGAAA
>CBDUVK010000146.1:0-7259 GCA_965370645.1 uncultured bacterium | reverse complement strand
AAAGAATTTTATGCCCTATGGTTATCAATTATTCATCTCTTCTCTGATTTTACCATTCTTTGGAAAAACTTCACTTTTCATCAGATTGTTCGAATATATTTAAATATTATGGGAAAAAGCGGGATATGATCTTACTCATTTCTAAAAACAAAGCACTGGCTAATTCGTTTGTAAGAGACCTCAAGCAAGAAGGATTTCCAGTAAAAATCTCAGGCAATTTTCAGGATATACGTACCACAATTCATAGATATCCCAAATGTCGAATGATTATTATAGACCTGGAGTGCCTGGGGAGTAAGGCCCATGACATTTTAAATCAAATAAAAAAAGATCCGCGATTAAAATATAAGCCTATCATTTGTATTATCCGAAAAGACCTGGTACTTGAACAACTCATTGCGTTTGAATCCGGGGCGGATGATTTTATTTATTTCCCCTACTCTACCCTGGAATTGCAACTGAAAATGAGAACGATTCAAGGACTTTTGGATTTACAGAGCCAACTGAAGGAACAGGAAAGTAAGATTAAGACGCTTCACCAGACTCAGAAAATTTTGGTTACCCTCAGCCATTATATCAACAATACTCTAACCCCTTTATACAGCCTGGTGCAAATAACCAATGAAAAGATGCCAACTGAAGCCAAAAAGCTCAAAGAATCGACTACCCATACCATTGAACTGATTAAGAAAGTGTTGATTGCTTTAAACAATTTTGTTCAAACAGGAGAATTCAAATTGGTGGAGAAGGGTATTTACCGGGATCTCATGATTGATATAAAAAAAGAGTTGGAAAAATCAAATTTAAATTGAATTTCTCCAGTTAAGGGGCAGTTTATTTAGGAAATGTTCCAAACCCTTTTTGCAATCCTCCGTTTTACGACTTTTTGCATTAACCTCACAGGCCAGTTTCAGCCCCTCCTTAAGGGGAACTTCCATAAGCATCTGAAACAGTTTTTTAGTTTGGATCATCGCGTTAAAGCTATTTTTTTTCAACAGTTTTTCAATAAAATTGAAGGTGTGATCCCGTAGTTTATTTGGCGGATATACCTGGTGAACCAGACCTCTCTCAGCTGCAATTTCAGCGGAGATTATTTCACCGCTTATAGCAAGATGAAAAGCTTTCTCAAATGAGAGGCGGCGAATTAAAAAATTCATCACAATGGCCGGTACAAATCCGATCCTGACCTCGGTAAATCCTAATTTCACACCTTCCGAAGCTGCAAAGATATAATCGCAACAGAGGGCCAGACCACAACCGCCGGCCAGGGCTGATCCATTCAGCATTGCAATTGTAATCTTAGGCATTTGATATATTTCATAGAATAATTCTGAAAGGGTTGTTGAATCTTGCAAATTTTCATCTTCTGAGTATTTACTTAATTTTTGGAGATATGCCAGGTCTGCACCGGCACAAAAAACATCACCGGCACCCGTGAGAACAACCACCTTAATCTGATCGTCATGTTTCAATGTTTCAAATTCGGCGCGTAATTCTCCTACCAACTCCGGGCTAAGAGCATTTCTCTTTTCAGGTCTGTTAATGGTCAAAATGCATATGTCTTCCACTACCTCTTTCAATATCAAATTTACCAAGAGATGTCCTCCTCATATAAATATTTTATCGTAGAAAATACATTTCCCATAATAAACAATGAATTCAGATTTCTACTTCAGTATGTCTCAGGGATCATTTCTGTAAAAAACAGAAAGCATAACTCAATTCAAAGCTTCAATCTTACCCATTGGTCTTTAATATAACAATGGTGACTCCGGTATCTCCCTCACCCCATTTTCCAAGCCGTTTTTGGTCCACACGTTTATCCTTAGACAAAAATTTATTGACCTCACGACGTAAAACCCCACTGCCCTTGCCATGTATAATCCGAATCTCCTGCCAACCATTATTCAATGCCTGATCAAGATAGCGGTCGGTCGCATTTATGGCATCGAAGCCGTCCAAACCGCGAAGATCCAATTCGGGAAGAATTCCCTGCTCAAGGTCATCCCGGATCCCCTGCTCATTTTTGAATACACGCTGTGGTGAAGATTCGGATTTGTATAATTTTTTAAGATCTCCTACCGAAACATTCATTCGAATATCTCTTACCAACACCCAGGTTTTATGTCTCGCATCAGGTTCACTCATCACTTCACCCTCCTCGCGAAGTGTCTCAATCCATACAATATCACCCTCATGAATATCTTCTGTTACATCAGCATTTTCGCCTGTTTCTGCCAAGATCTTTTTTGCAATCTCCCCCAATTCCTTTATACTTTGATGGGCTTCTTTAATTTTTTCACGCGATGCCTGAGTTTTACGGATATCGGCCACAAGTCTTTCAATTTTCTGATTTGCTTCAGCTACAATACTTTGTGCTTCCTCAGCTGCTTTCTTTCGCAGTTCTTTCTTTTCACGCTGAATTTTATCCAACTCCTTCTGGTAGAGATTTTTCAAGCCTTCCGACTCAGTAAGTTTTATATTGATCTCACGTCGCTCTTTCTCTGTTCGCTGCAGACGATCGTTTAAACTGATAATTAGATTCTCAAGTTGATTTTTTTCTGTCCCCAGAATCCGGATCGATTCTTTAAGAACCGTTTCAGACAATCCATATCTCCGGGCAATTTCAAATGCATAACTACTGCCCGGGATGCCAATTTGCAGACGGTAGGTGGGCAATAAGGTCTCAAGATCGAACTCCATTGAAGCATTTTCAACACCATCGGTATTGAATGCATATGCTTTCAATTCACCATGATGGGTGGTCGCAATTGTCAGGCAGTTGTGCTGGGATAGATCACTTAAATAAGCAATAGCCAGGGAAGAACCTTCTCGTGGATCGGTGCCGGTACCAATTTCATCAACCAGCACCAGGGATTTATCAGTGGCCTGCATGAGAATTTCCTGCAAGCGCAGAACATGTGCGGAAAAAGTGCTCAGATCCTGCTCCAGATTCTGCCGGTCGCCAATATCAACCAGAATATGGTCAAATATTGGTAGAGTACTATCAGGATGAGCAGGGATATGCATCCCCATTTGAGTCATCACACTGAGCAAGCCAATCATTTTTAAGGAGACGGTTTTCCCCCCGGCATTGGGCCCGGTGATGACCAGAGTGTTAAATTCTTCCCCTAGAGTCATTGAAGAGGGAATGACTTCCTGATGATGCATTTTAAGTAATAGAAGGGGATGGCGGGCGTTTAAAAGTTTTAAAATCCTGTCATTATTTATTTTTGGGGGTGCCCCTTTCAACAAAACAGCAAGTCGCGCTTTGGCATGTATAAAATCTAAGATTCCCAGATTTTCTATACTATAATAGACATCCTCGCGCACTTCCCGAACTAACCCCGATAAAAATTTCAAGATGCGGATTATCTCATTTCGTTCATCCAGTTTCAGATTTTGAATCTGATTACTCAGGCGAAGCGTTTCCATCGGTTCGACAAAAACCGTGGCGCCTGTTCCCGATGTGCCGTGTACTATTCCATTTATACGATTGACATATTGTTGTTGAATGCCCAACACCAGACGCCCATCACGCATTGTCACAATATCATCCTGCGAAAATTCTGAATATCGCTTTAATACCCTCAGCAATACCGTCTTTTGTTCACTTTCAATACGATGAATATCCAGCCGGATCTTGCGAAGAACCGCCGTAGCATTTTCTAAAATCTCCCCACGACTATCTATGGTTGATTCAATCTCTTTTACGATTTTAGGGTGGGTATGAATGTGTTCAGCATAATGAAGTAATTGAGGGCAAGATTCTTGTGACGATTTTATAAAACGTGATAATTCATCAAACGCTCTAAAATTACTCTTAATATCATTAATCTCTGAAGCTTCAAGATAAGATTCTTCCGGTTTAAGGCGTTCAAGCAAGTTCCGGATATCAGGAAGCGAATCAAGAGGGATGCCATATCCACTCTGCAAAAATCCAGACATCTCAGTGACTTCCGAAAGAAGGATTTCCAAGCGTTTTCGGTTATTCTCAATATTAATTTTATCCAGGTGAGGATAACCGTAGGGTGTGCGAATGAGTTCTCTGAGTTTATCGAGAAGAACCGTTAATTCCAATTGAACCAAATTTTCATCCAGCATCATCGCTATTAATCATCCTCGTAGAAAAAATATTTTACGGCATTTTCGCTCAATTTGCCCTGCAGGTCCTCCCATAGATGGGCAAGTTGTTCCTCCAGGTTGCGGGATGACAGTGAAAAATCGCTGAACAAATTATATACCAGGGGGACAAACCGTTGTAGAGGCTGGTAAAATAAACTATCATTTCTTACATTCTGTAAAGCGTTCTGAAAGGGTAAAAATCCCAGAAGGAGTAAAAAAAGACTGATAAATATAGCGCCTTTTAAAGCACCAACAAGACCTCCCAAAAGACGATTCAACCAGCCCAGAAGCACCATTTTGCTGAGTTTACTCAGAATACCAGCCAGTAAGCGGCTGAGTAAATATACGGCAATAAAAATCAATAAAAAGCTGAGGAATACCCAGATTACGGAAGGGATTTCCGGAACAAGCCGATGAAAGATTTTACTCACCGGACCAAATCCCAGGATCGCCAGAAAAGCACCCAGCACAACACCAACAAATCCCAGTATTTCTCGAAAAAAACCCTTCCAGATACCCAGGACGGTGAAGAATCCCAGAATCGCAATAAAAATAATATCAAATGCGCTCATTGATATCCTGAAGATTTGGAATAAAAAACGGGCTGTAACAGCCCGTTAGATAAACAAAAACATTTGTATTAAATAACTTTATTCAAAGGGTAGCCAGTTTTTGTTGAACAATCTTTTGAATCATCTTCCCATCCGCACGGCCTTTGACTTGCGGCATAATTTTTCCCATTACCTTCCCCATATCGCTACTAGAAGAGGCGGACGATTCAGTTATTACTGCGTCCACGAGTAAAGTTATTTCCTGCTCTGTCATTTGCTGGGGCAAGTATTCCTGGATAATATCCAATTCTTTTTGTTCTTCTTCAGCACGATCAAATCTCTGTCCGGCCTTAAACTGTTCAATTGATTCTTTTCTCCGTTTGGATGCCGTCATTAGAACCTGTATTTCATCGTCAGGGGAAAGTGCATCACCTTTCTTAATTTCACTGTTCTTCAGCTCAGATCGCAGTCCCCGTATGGTCTCCAACCGGATTTTATCACCGGACTTCAGGGCCGCTTTCATGTCTTCTAACAGTTTCGATTGTATGCTCATACTAACTCCGAATCTCAGCTTATCGCTGTTCAGACATGATCTTCCGAATTTTTCGGCGTGCCGCATTTTCCTGACGCTTCCGCTGCTCACTCGGTTTTTCAAAATACTGATGCTTTTTAATATCAGACATTAAGCCGGATTTTTCGCAAGCTTTGGTAAATCGTCTTAAAGCCCTTTCAAATGGCTCATTGTCTCTGACCTTAATATGAATCATGAACGCTCTGACCCCCTTTCAATTGGTTAAAATTTAAACTCAAACTTATTGATTTAATAGATCTAATTCATAAAGTGCGGATTGTTTCCAAGAACGGTCCTTTGATGCTGCATCAAAATGCCGCACTGCCAACTGCTTATTTCCATTTTTCTTGTAAATCTCACCCAACCCAAAATTTGCAGCACCCTTAACATAACTTTTGGTGGTGGATGATATGGCATCATTATATGCTGAAATCGCATCTTCATTCCGCTTCAATTTCAACAGAGAGTTTCCCAAGCGGAGATAAATATCACCCTTCGCTGTTCGCTTTTTTTCATAGGTAAGTGCCATACCAAAAGCTTCTACCGCTTGATTATATTGCCTTACTTCATGATGACAAATCCCCAGATTTACCCATGCTTTCGAATAATTTTCCTTGGCTTCCACTGCCTTCTGAAAATATTGGATCCCATTACGATAGTCTTTTTTCTGAAGATACACATAGCCTAATCCAAAGTTGGCCTTTTTATCATTGGCGTTAATTCCTAAAGAAGCCTTGAACGTGTTAATGGCAGCATCATATTTTTTTTCACTGGAATAAAAAAAGCCAAGAGCGTTATATGCAGGAGAAAATTTATCATCTTTTTCAATCGTTTTTTTAAACATCGCCTCAGCATTTGTTTTATCCTTGTTGCCTTTATAAGCAATTCCCAAGGCATAATAAGCAACCGCCAGATCGGGATCCATTGCAATCGCTTCTTTTAATTTTGTAATTGCTTCGGTGCGTTTATTCTTTTTAAGAAAAGCGAGGCCTTCATTGTAGGCCTTTTGAGCCTCTACTTTGGGATCTTCCTGGGCCAGTACCAGTGAAATAAAACCAAAGCTCAATATGAGGCATACTATTAAAAATTTCTTCACAACAAATCCTCCTAAAAAAATATGATTTAATATTTTGAATTCTATTTTAAAGAACGGTGTATTCAATTTAAAGTTGATGCTCGGCAGAATGTTCCCACGAGACTGAACAAATTCACTTTGCCCGTTCAAGATATTTACCAGTAGAAGTATCTACCCGGATCACCTCATCTATCTCGATAAAGGGGGGAATTTGTATTGATAATCCCGTTTCTAATTTTGCCGGTTTATATGAACTTGAGACGGTCGCACCTTTAAGATTGGGATCGGTCTCAACTACTTTTAACTCAACCACACCGGGGAGCTCTACCCCTACCGGTGAATTTTCATACATCAAAAGTTGCACGATAGTTGACGGTAAGAGATAGTAAGCGTCGTCTCCAATCAAATCGCTACCCAGATGTATCTGTTCATAGGTTTCCTGATCCATGAAAACATAAGAATCTCCATCCTGATAAAGGTACTGATAGTCACGGGTAAATAAGGCCGCCTTTTCTACGGCTTCATCAGGACGAAATCTGTTTTCGTTCTTTACACCGTCCCGGAGTCTCTTCATCGTTATTTGAACGAGCGCCGGCCCCTTACCCGGAGTAATATGCGCCATTTGAGATACCCGGTATAACTCACCCTGGTAGTCAAGAACATTCCCTTTCCGGATCTGAATTGCTTTAATCTTCATGAAATATACCGATTTTTTAAAATCAACTAGAAGACAGAGCCTTAAATTTAATAATAATCAAATTTTAATGCAATTTTTTTTATTTTCAGGGCTTTAATCATCCATGAATGAATAGAATGGTAAAATTGATATAAATACTATAACAAGTGACCCACTTTAACCACCAATTTATCCCTAAATACACTAATAACTTAATTAATCGAAATAGACTATGGTCTCGGGTCCTCTCAAAAACAACAG
>CBDUVK010000145.1:0-7272 GCA_965370645.1 uncultured bacterium | reverse complement strand
ATACTGGTCTTTGATTTCCATCATATAGCGGTAACAGGCATCGGCTTCATTGGGAATCTTGCCATCCAGGACTGCATCAGTCACCGCGTCTTTAATTATTCCAACTTTTGGTCCGGGTGAAATACCCAGGGTTTCCATTATCAGCATACCGTCAATTGCCAATTTAAAGTTTCGTAAATCATCTTTTTCCTCCACTACTTTCATCTTCTGTTCGACCAAATTAAAATTATTCAGATAACGCTTAACTTTCTCAGGATTTTTTGAGGTAATATCAGCACGACAAAGCATCATCAAATCGTCCAGTTCTTCTCCTGCGTCTACCATCAAACGCCGGATTGCACTATCCGTAACATTATCATCCACAAGTTGCATGGGGCGAAGATGAAGACGAACCAGCTTTTGAACATATTTAATGGTGGTCGTAGGCAAGCGCATTCGCCGTCCAATCTTTCCGACCATCCTGGCACCCAGATCCTCATGACCGTGAAAAGTCCAGCCCACGCCTTCAACAAAACGTTTGGTTTGGGGTTTTGCAATATCATGAAGTAAAGCAGCTAAGCGCAATTCGAACTTCTGACTCATCTGGCTGATGTTATCTAAAACCTGGCCGGTATGGTGAAACACATCTTTATGATGAAAATCCCTGCGTTGTTCGACCCCGGTTAAAGCGAGCAACTCCGGAAACACGATTTCCGCAACGCCACTTTCCCGTAACAGGTCCATACTCCTCGAAGGTTCCTCTGCCATCAACATTTTTCGGAATTCTTCGGTAATCCGTTCCTGGGAAATTATTTTGAGTCGTTCCCGGGTTTCACCAATCGCCTTATAGGTAGAGGGTTCAATGGTAAAATTAAGTACAGTCGCAAAACGCAGCGCCCGTAAGATTCGTAATGGATCATCAGTGAAAGTAATGACAGGATCTAATGGAGTCCGAATCACTTTATTATCTATATCTTTTATTCCCTGGTATACATCAATAACATTACCAAAATTTTCCTGAGATATATCCATGGCCAGGGTATTCATGGTAAAATCTCTTCGGGAAAGATCGCTCTGCAAATTTGCCTGAGTTACGCGGGGTTTTCGTGAACTCGTTTCATATGACTCAGATCGCGCACTCACAAATTCCAATTTATAATTTCGGTATTCCAACATTGCTGTACCAAAACGGGGATAGCTAATCACCTTTCCACTTCTCATCCGTTCCTTAAAATTTGCTGCAAATTCCAGCGCATCACCGATAACGACAAAATCCATATCGGTTCCTTCTTTGCCCAGATACAGATCTCTCACATAGCCCCCAACAACATAGACATCCATTCCCAATAAAATGGCTATCTGGTAAACCTTTTGGAGGATTTTTTTTCTCTTTACAGTCTTTAAAATCAAGGTAAGTCAGCCCTTAAATTTTAGTCAAAACTGTTAATCCGCAACATTAAATATAGAAAATATTCCTGTTTAAATGAAATAATTAAGTGAATTTTGAAGCATTAATAAAATTAAACGTGACTCCTTAAAAAAAACAATGCATAAATTCTGCTTGTATCAATTGTAATGGCAATCTAAATTTTCTTAGGATCATGATAAATAAAGAAAAAGCAAGCCACTATTCTCATCTCCTCCAAAAGTTTAAATCACATCTATATATTCTAACAATGGTATGGGTATCTGTTTTCTCCTTTCATATGCCTGGATATACACAACCTATACCATCACCCTTGTTTCGGGAATCCATCGAACTTCTGCCTGATTTCGAAGATAGTTACGGGGTAGTATTCAGCGATCTGAATAATGACAACTGGCCGGACATTTACGTGGTAAGATTCAGAAACCTGAATCGTCTATTTATCAATCCGGGAAATGGTGGACCATTTCGTGACGGAACGATCCAGGCTGGATTGGGCGGGAACCTGATGCCCCGCAAACTGAAGAATCTGGAATTGGGCGCCTCGGCGGCAGATATGAATAACGATGGATTGCTAGATATTATGATCGCAGGTTGGGGAGAAAGTACCCGTCTCTATCGCCAGCAACTCAAGCAACAATTCCAGGATATAACCCGTTCCGGCGGTATTCTTCCTCCCCTAGACGGGAACGGCGCCTTCTGGGCGGACGTTAATCTCGACGGACATTTGGACGTTTTCATCACTGATGAACATCACCCAAACCGCTTACTGCTGGGAGATGGCCGGGGAAATTTTAGCGATGTAAGTAAGGCCTGGGGGATTACCGATACCCATGTTAGCCAGGGAGCTGCATTTGGCGACTTAGATGGGGACGGCTTTCCCGATCTTTATGTCTGCAACTGGTTTGCAGCGGATCAATTGTATAAAAATAGCGCAGAAAATAGTTTCATTAAGGTAGATCTTCCATTGAAGCATCTTCACCAATCCTTTAACAGCAACGGCATTACATTTTCTGATTACGATGCAGATGGTGACCTTGATTTCCTGGTAACGGACCGGGACGGAGAAACAGCTCTCTACCGAAACCAAATTCAATCCAATGAAGGTACCTGGGAATTCAGTGACGAAACAGTAGCGAGCGGAGTAATCAATCCCTATCCGGCCTATGGAAGTGTCCTTCAAGACTTCAACAATGATGGCCTGATTGACATTTGGATATCCAATATTGGACCTAATTTTCTATTCGTGGGAGAAAAATCAGGAAAATTCACAAAACAAACCCTGGCTCATTCAATAAGAGATTCTGAAAATAAATTTTACAGTACCGGTGCAGCCAGCGCCGATTTCGATAAGGATGGCGACCTGGATCTGTTTATCTCTAATAAGGACACCAACAGTGTACTCTTTATCAATCAAACTAACAATCAAAATTTCATCCAATTCAGCATTATCGGAGTCAGCTCCAATCGGGATGCCATTGGAACTAAAATCTGGCTCTATTCTGATGGAAATAAAAGCCAGACCACTAAGTTGCTGGGCTATCAGGAGATCAGCGGCGGGGGCGGTTATCTTTCACAAAATAGTTCAATTATACATTTTGGGATTCCGGAATCAGAGAGCTATCATGCCGTGATCCGTTTCCCGAGTGGTAAGGAATTTACAGTTGAGCAGCTTACCCCGGGAGAGCTATACATCATCACTGAAGATCCGGCTTTTCTGAAACTATTTATTCGTGCATATCAAAAATTTAATCGCATCGTGGGGGAGCCCCATTTCTGGGGAAGCCTGTCGCTCTTCGTCATTCTGATCAGTTCAATCCTTTTGTATGTATTCTATTCAACCCAACGATACCACTGGGCAGTTCGTCATATTTTGTTCTTTTTCTCCCTGGTAATTTTAGTACTGTACGGAATTTTTATTGCATTCCAAACGGATTCAATCCAAACTCGCCTGTTGTATCAACTCATCTCGCTGTATGGGTTACTGATTTTACTCACCTTTTTTATGGAAAAAATTCGGAAACTGGAAAAAAATCGCGTCCATTACCGAAAATTACTGCGAAATTTTTCCCAGGAACTCATTTTGATTAAGAATACTGAAGAACTTTTGGAAGCCCTGGTTAATACTATCCAAAATTCGATTAAGCCGGAATACTGTGCCATCTATCGAAAAAGCGGACAGAAGCTCAAAAAGGAACACAGTCAGGGGAATTATACCGGTCCCGATGAAATTCCTCTTCCAAAAAGCCTGGAGACAAAAATTATCCGGGAAGGCTTCGAGCCTCAGATAAAATCGATATTACCCGGTGGTTATCAGTTCTCAATTTACCGGAATCAAAATTTGTTCGGACTCCTGATTGTAAGTCAACCCTATCTCAAGAAGGATTTTACTCCGGAAGATAAATCCGTTTTCCAGAGTCTCACCACGCAGATTGCCATAGCTATTGAGAATAACCAGTATATTGAAGAGACAAAAATCTTAATCAAGAAGGTAACTGAATCGGAAACCCGTGAAAAATATGTACAAGAACTTGAGAAAACTAATCTAAAGCTTAAAAATAACAACAAGAAGTTAGAGAAGCTTTATGGGGATCTGAAAAATACTCAGGCACAGTTGGTTCAGAGTGAAAAAATGGCTGGTCTGGGACAGCTGGTTGCCGGAGTAGCTCATGAATTGAATAATCCTATCAGCTATATCTACGCCAATATGAAGGAGCTGGATCAATACATCTCAGCAATAACTGATTTGCTGTCTGTGCTTCAAAATCCACCCGCTGAAGAATCGAAACTTTGGCAAACCCTTGACAAACTGAGATCCCAATATGATCTTGAATTCATTCGGGAGGATATTCAATCTTTGATCATGGAAAGCGTGGAAGGCAGTCAGCGAGTAAAAGATGTGGTCTTAAACCTGCGAAATTTCTCCCGACTGGATGAGGCTGCTTCAAAACTTACAGATCTCCATGAGGGTTTGGATTCAACACTGCTTTTACTGAATAATGAAACCAAGAATCGCATCAAGATTAACAGAGAATATGGAGAGATACCCAAAATTTATTGTCACCCCGGGAATATCAACCAGGTTTTTATGAATCTTCTGCTGAATGCTATTCAAGCCATCGAGGGGAAAGGGAATATTTGGATCAAAACACGGCAGGTCAAGAGTGGAGTGGAAGTCATCATCCGGGATGACGGTAAGGGTATTCCCAAAAAATATCACAATAAAATTTTTAATCCGTTTTTTACCAGCAAACCTGTTGGCAAAGGAACAGGATTGGGTTTGAGTATATCTTACCAGATAATCCAGGAACATAATGGTAAAATTGATTTTACATCCAAGGAGGGAGAAGGTACCCAATTCAGGATTGAGTTGCCGGTAGGTCAGAGTTTATAAGTTTATGACGATTTATCGTGACTTGTCATTAGTTTTCGATTAAAAAAGTTTATAACTACTCATAGGCAATTAGTAATCGCACTTTTAGACTTAATTGATTGAATGAACTTCAATAGCAGCCAGAGAATTAACCCACCCCTAATCCCCTCCCTAATACATGAGGGAGGGGAAAGGCGCTATTTATAAGGCCAGGTGAGGGTTTTATAAGCCTGATTCTTAACTGGAAATTATTAAATATGAAATTTAATTTTAAGCGGGCTGTTGTGTTAAATAGTATTAAAATTATATATATCTCATGAAAAAGAATCACACCATTACCATACTCGTAGTTGATGACGAACAGGCCAGCCTGAATGCTATTCAACGCACACTGCGAAAAGATTTCGAGATCATTCTCGCTCTGAATGGTTTTGCCGCTCTGGAGGTTTTAAAGAAACAGGAAATTGCGGTGATGTTAGCAGATCAACGGATGCCCGAGTTGAGTGGAGTCGAACTATTTCAGAAAGCACTTCTTATTCAACCCGATACTGTCAGAATATTAATAACAGGCTACATGGATATCGAGGCCATCATACAAGCCATTAATGATGGGCAAGTCTATTATTACATCAATAAACCGTGGGAGCCGGATGAGCTGCGCCTTATCATGAACCGGGCCGCTGAACGGTATACACTGGTAAAAGAAAATCAGCGACTTTTTCGGGAGCTCCAACAGGCCAATCAAAAATTACAGCAGGAAAATATAATTTTACATAAGGAAGCTGAGAAAGAATATATCTTCGATAATATTATCGGGC
This sequence comes from uncultured bacterium, assembly GCA_965370645.1. Lineage (GTDB taxonomy): Bacteria > Calditrichota > Calditrichia > RBG-13-44-9 > RBG-13-44-9 > RQOF01. The sequence continues at coordinate 1,676 of CBDUVK010000145.1, read as the reverse complement.
AAAGTAAGGCCATGCAGGAACTGTTCAAGCTGGTCAGGAAAGTCATTCCCACCGATGTCACCGTTCTGTTGTCAGGAGAAACGGGCACCGGTAAAGAGTTAATTGCCCGGGCCATTCATTATAACGGTCCCAGAAAAAACAAATTGTTCGTCACCCAGAACTGTGCCGCTTTGCCAGACACCCTTCTTGAGAGCGAGCTTTTTGGTCATACAAAAGGGGCTTTCACCGGTGCAACTCAGGATAAGAAAGGTCTCTTTGAGCTGGCCGATGGGGGAACGATCTTACTGGATGAGATCGGAGATACCTCGGCGGCTTTTCAACAACGGTTACTGCGTGTTTTACAGGAGGGAGAATTCAGACCCCTGGGTTCAGAAAAAACTGTCACCGTTAATGTGCGCGTCATCTCTGCCACCAACAGGAAATTACAGCAGGCAATTAAAAATGGAACATTCCGTGAAGATCTCTATTACCGCTTGAGTGTTTTTCCGATTCGTATTCCGCCCTTGCAGGAAAGAAAGGAAGATATACCATTATTAGTCGACCATTTTATTCACAAATATCAGAAAAAACTCTCCAGGTCGATTAAAGGTATCGATAAGGAAGCACTGCAAATGCTGACCGCTGCTTCATTTAACGGAAATGTCCGTGAACTGGAAAATGAAATACAGCGCGCCATAACCCTGGCTGAGACAGATGGTACCATTACCACTGAGATGCTATCTGAATCAGTTAAAGTTGATCAATCATTACTTTCTACACTTATCGAATCATCCGGCACCTTAAAAGAACTCACGGAGTCGCTGGAAAAACTATATATCAAGGAAAAATTGGAAGAAAACAGCTGGAATATTACCCATACCGCAAAAGCGCTGGGCCTCAGCCGGGTAGGATTACAAAAAAAGATGCAGCGTTATGGATTAAGAAATAAAAGTTAACTGTTTCCCCCTCCCTGGTTTCCCTCACTCCTTTACATTTCTCAAATTGAAAACTTACTTTGCAGCCAACTGCTAACAAAGTTTGCAGTTGGTCACGGCAATGGTTAGACATTTTTTAACATAATATTCCGTATCTCCTTGTTATTTAACAACATAGCAATAGGCTTTCTGAGAATCGAATTTTTTGGCATTGTGTTTGATGTTTTCAGTTACAGAGAAACCAAGAGGAAGAAAAATGTTTGATCAAATTTTAATTTCGTTAGTTGGGATTTCAGAACTCGAAATTCAAGATTATATCAACATCGGAAGTTTTTCACTATATCTTCTCATCTCCCCGAAATGGAATCTCTGGAACTTAACTAAATATTTCATTGATATGTGGGCCAACATAAACGTCAGGAGGCTCGTCATGAAACACTTACAATTTAATTTGTTAGTATTATTAGCCGTCATCACCCTGCCGGTTTTTAGCGGATGTTATACCTCATTCAGGGCGCTTCGTCAACATTCTCCCTCTGACCTCCACAGCCAGGATGCTGCTTACTATGATGATGAGCAATACTATGAAGGAACCTATTATTATGACGAGGATTTATCTTATAATCAGGAAGATACGGAACTTCAATTTCAGCCTTCCCGGTTCATGGTAACTAAAACCTACTACTCCTACGAAGACTATATCAAGAGTGAAAGGTATATCGTACACGATCCATATCCCTGGTTGAATCCATACTATTATGA
>CBDUVK010000144.1:0-7435 GCA_965370645.1 uncultured bacterium | reverse complement strand
ACCTTATATACTTTCTCACTTGCAATTATTTAACCTAAAAAATTCACAACCACTACGGTCACGCCGGTAGGCGGATCCGGCCACTGACGGACACTAAGATACAAAGTCATAAAAATTAATGGCTTAAAAAGAATATACTTTTTTTAATAAATCAAATTTACAGCTTTTCTTTAAATCTTATAATTCTGTACTTCCTTGTGTCTTTTGCCATAGGCATTCCTTTGGAAGAGTCTTCATGGTCCCGCAGGTGCGGGATGAATTAATCAAATTAACTAAAATCTCACCACATGGTAATATTTCGACATTAAATCGACAACATGTCGAATATTAAGACACTTTTTTATAACTGGTTTAAAAAAGCAGGTCAAAATATTATGTCTATAAGTACTTAATAATCAATAGCTAATAGTTGGTATATGAAAATCTAATTAATTTTTTTAATTATGGCACAATTATTGTTGTATATAAAGTTGAACAGAGGAGCCACACAAAATGATCGAAACTGAAAGATATTGTGAGCATGTTAAAGAGATTCAGCACCAGTATCTGGAAAATGATCATAAAAGCATTAGTTGTTACGAAGCAATTGCTCTTTGGTTCAGTGAATGGGTTGGGGATCATGAAATGTATAAAATGGATCTGAAACTTGAGAAAAAAGGGGAAAACTGATGGAACATCTGCTGGAAAATCAGAACGAACATATTGAAGCACTTCGCGGTTTTTATGATGAGGTTAATCAAAGAACAAACCATCAATATTCACTGACAGATGTAGTAATCACGTGGCTTACTGAAGGACATGCTGAAATTTACAGGCAAGAACAGATAAAAAAGAGAGCTTTAGTCGTTTCTTAAACATCATACCTCCATTGGTAATCATCCATGATGGGTCTCCTCCAAAAGGTCGGTTGGGTCAGCCGGCCTTTTTCATTCCAATCATTTGAACAACTAATTTGCGTTGGCGAGAACGATTATCGAAATCGATAAAGACAATCTGCTGCCAGGTACCGAGCAATAGCCTGCCTGCCTGAAAAGGAACCGTAAAGAAGGGTTTGATTAAAGAAGAACGAAGATGAGCATATCCATTTCCATCGTGCCAGGTTTGATCGTGATGATAGGATTTCTTCATGGGAATGATGCCTTCAAAAAATTCCGGCAGATCGCGCAGTAGGCCTGGTTCATATTCTATGGTGGTTATTCCTGCAGTACTACCCGATACAAAGATGGTCATTTGGCCCTCAGTGAAACCGCTGTCATGAAGTATTTCGTTCAATCTCGAAGATATATCAATGATATCATTGAATCCTCGACTCTGTAAAGACAGGTATTCAGTATATATATCCACTATTTCTTCCTTTGAATAATTTTTTTCAGATCATAAGCTGTTGATGTGGGTAGATCTTGACATTCAAAATGAATTCCCTGTTCCATAAGCTCCTCAAATAGTTTTATCTCATTCGAAGAAAGATAAAGATAGGAAAGCAACTCACGCCGATCGTCACGAAAATGCATACCGCCAACATTTACTTTTTTAATATCTACCCCGGCATCCTTCAGTTCCTTGATCAGCTCTGGAGATTTTAGCAGAACCAGGATCATTTCTTTTCCCTTTGTCCAGGGAGATATTTTTTGCGTAATCTCTTCTACGGTAAGGATTTCTGCTGGTAGATTGGGAGGTGCGGCCATTAAGAGCAATTCTTTTTCCCAGCTGTTTTTTGCAATCTGTTTATCGATAACTGCCAATCTTGTAATGGGCAATTGACCGCACCAACCAATGATCACCTGGCCATGGATTAACCGATCGTCGATGCGCCAGATAATTTTATCGCCTTTCATCCCCGCCTCTAGCTAATCTCTGCTGAACAATTTAAATAATATTTTCATAAAGATCATTAGAAAATATTGAGTTGGCCTGTCTTATGGTATTTACCAAGCTGGAAAAATCGAGACATGATCCGGGACAAAATGGTAGTAGCTAGATACCTGAAATTAACCAATTTATCAGCAGGGCTAAGTCTAACAAACACTATAGAAATTGTTTTGATGATTTTAACTCGAAATTATTTAAATCGTATATGGTATCAATATACAGTGAAGCTAAATATCTTTCATTTGGTTTGCTGAAACGGTAATGTATAGTGAATTGTCAATCCGCCGGTATCATTATTCTGGGCCCAGATTTTACCATGATGCGCTTCGGTAATGATCTGACATATATATAATCCCAACCCCTGTCCGGTTTTGGAAGAGGATTTCTTCTGCAAACGATAATATTTGTCAAAAATTAAAGGAAGCTCATCAGCGGGAACTCCCTTACCCTGATCACTGACTGAAATTTGAGCAAACTTTTTGTTCAATGGTTTAATCTCAATTGTAATTGTTGAATTTTTGGGTGTATGCTTGATTGCGTTGGATATTATATTGCCGGTAAGTCTTTGAATCTGGAATTCATCTCCGAAAATCGGGGGGAGATGTTCAGGAATGTTCCTTTTTATTTTTAAATTTTTTTGATCTGCTTTCACCCAGATTATTGCCAGCAAGGAATCCAGCATTTCTGAAAACCTGAGGGATTCCTTCTGAATGGTCAAGAATTTTTGTTCATATTTGTAAATATCCGCCAATTCCTCTACCAGATCTAATGTATAATCACTCATGTCTATTGCTTTTTCAACGATGTTGACATGCCCATCCGGTAGTTTCCCAAAGGTTCCATTAATCAAAAGTTCTAAGTATCCCACCAGACTATTCAATGGGGATCGGATGTCATGAAGCAACATACTAGCCAATTCCAGCTGATTTTTTTCCCTTTGCATTACCTTCATTATAACAGCAATAATTTGATTAAATGAGTTTTGATCCGGATCAGATGGTAATGAGACACATAATGTTCCGTGATTAATTTGGGTTGGCGATTTGCTACCAATACTGATAATATGAGAGGGTGATGGCTGGTTCTTCAGAAAGGTCCGGAGATTTCTAGTCTGAATAGAATTATGTTCATTGTCAATAAGGTAAAGTTCGAAATTCAAATCCGAATTAGATTGCGAAAAATAATCCCAGGATAATTTCTGAGTAACAAAAGGATGAGGCGCAAGTAACTCTTTGCATTTCTGGTAAAATTGTTCCTGTCCCGTAACAATAGCAACACAGGCAGTTTTGGAAGATTCAATCTGCAAACTTTATCTTCCTTGAAATTTTGGTTTTCTTTTTTCCATAAATGCTTTTGTACCCTCTTTCATATCTTCAGTGGCACAAATATTTCCAAATAGTTCACTCTCCACGTGCAGAGCTGTATCGAGATTTTGTTCGATCCCTTCAGTCACGGCCTGCAAAATAAATTTAACCGCGATGGATGATTTTTCACAAATTGTTTCGGCAATTTGAACTGCCCGGGCCATGAGTTCTTTTTGTGAAACGACTTCACTGACTAAACCAAGCTCCAGAGCCTTTGGAGCATCAATCAATTCACCGGTAAGCAGGTAATAGAATGCTTTGGCCTGACCAATTATTCTGGGAAATCTCTGAGTACCACCATATCCCGGTATTAAACCCAGATTAATTTCCGGCTGTCCGAATTTGGCATTGTCTGAAGCGATGCGAATATGACAGGCCATGGCGAGTTCACAACCGCCGCCTAATGCAAATCCATTTATAGCGGCGATAACTGGTTTTCCAAGTTTTTCTAAATATCGGTAGACGCGTTGTCCCCGGGTTGCAAAAATACGTCCGGAAATTTCATCGTGCCGGTTAATCTCAGCAATATCTGCTCCGGCAACAAACGCTTTTTCGCCGCTGCCGGTAATGATGATCACAGAGACACTATTGTCCTCCCCTATTTTTTTCAGGACTTGAAAGAGTTCGGTGACAGTTTCGGCATTGAGAGCATTCAATTTATCAGGCCGGTTGATGGTGATCGTCCCAATCCTGTTTTCAACCTTCAAGGTTAAATTTTTAGTAGCCATTTAAATTCTCCTTCTGATTTATAAGATCAATATAATTCTACCAGACTTTGTGTTCCCAGAATAAAACGATGGGTTTTAGGAATTCCTTTTGCTTTAATAATATCAACGTTTGAACCTAAAATACTGCTTTCAATTCGTATACCCACATTTTCAATCCGGCAATTTTCCATGATGATACTAAACTCAACTTCACTATTCGATACCTGGGTTTTATCATGAATGGAAGTATATGGACCGATATAACTGTTTTCAATAATCGTATTTTCTCCGATGATGACAGGACCTCGAATATGACTGGAAATAATTTTGCTACCCTTTCCCAGGGATATTTCACCAGCTAATGTTGAACCTTTATCGACGGTTCCGTTCATTTGTCCTTTGAGTGTGGATAATACCAACCGGTTGGCTTCCAATAGATCTTCCGGTTTACCGGTATCTTTCCACCATCCTGTTATTTCAGAATAAGTAATCTTATAACCATGATCGAGGAGATACTGGTGAGCATCGGAGATCTCTAATTCACCCCGTTCACTGGGTTTTATGGCATTGACTGCTTCAAAGATGGTTTTATCATATAAATATATACCGGCAACTGCAAATTCACTTTTTGGAGCAGTCGGTTTCTCTTCTACTCCCACAATTTTATTACCTTTGATTTCCGGAACGCCAAAGCGTGAAGGTTCCTTAACTTTCGAAATAGTGAGATGGCAGTTACTTTTTTCCTTTTCAAACTGCCGAAAAAACCTCTTAACACCCCCTATAACCATGTTATCTCCCAGGTAAAAAATAAATGGTTCTTCCTTGATAAAATCTTGGGAGATTTTCACCACATGAGCAAGGCCCAGAGGTGCTTCCTGCGGAATATACTGAATATTAACTCCCCATTTTTTACCATCACCGATAGCCTTGGCCACATCGTCATTGTCTGCATTAATGAGAATACCAATATCTTTTATACCAGCCTGAGCGATTGCCTCAATTGCATAATGTAAAATTGGTTTATTGGCAACAGGAATCAGATGTTTGTTCTGGGTGTGTGTTATGGGTCGAAGCCGAGTACCTTTTCCCCCGCTGGTAATGAGCGCCTTCAAATTTTCCTCCTATGATTAATTTTTAAATTTATGGTATCAATATCTACTTATGTGAGTCAGAAGTCACATATTATTTTGGAAACATTTGATGTCGGCATGCCTTATCGATGGTTGTTGGGCATTGGTTTCTTTGGAATTTATAAAAAAAAATCTTAAAAAGCTGGAATTTTTGAAATTCCTGATAGAATGACTTGATTTACCTAAAAAGTAGATAACAAGATTAATCAGATTTCTATCAGAACAGCAAAAAAATTTAAATTTTCACTTGCTATGGCTAAAAAAAATATTATATTTTTAGCACTTTTGATGATGAAGTGCTAAAAAACAAAACTAACTGTATAATTAACAATAAGATAAAAGGAGGATAATATGAAACTTAAGCCGTTAGCGGACCGTGTTGTTGTAAAACCTCTGGAAGATGCAGACACATCTCCGGGTGGGATCATTCTGCCTGATACTGCAAAGGAAAAACCCATGAAGGGTGAAATCATTTCAGCCGGGCCGGGTGGATTAAATGACAAGGGGGAGAGGGTAAAGTTGGAAGTGAAAAAAGGTGATGTTGTAATCTACGGGAAATACTCTGGAACCGATTTTAAGATGAATAATGAGGATTATCTCATTCTCAGAGAGAGTGATATTTTAGCGATTGTTGAAAAATAAATTATATAAAAATATAGGAGGTTTAAACTATGGCAAAGATGATAGAATATAGTTCCGAAGCACGTGGAAAACTAAAAAAAGGCGTAGACCGCCTGTCTGAAGTGGTGAAAGTGACCCTCGGTCCTAAGGGACGTAATGTTGTGATTGACAAGAAGTTTGGTTCACCAACTGTTACCAAAGATGGTGTTACAGTAGCAAAAGAAATTGAACTGGAAGATCCCATGGAGAACATGGGTGCTCAAATGGTCAAGGAAGTAGCCTCCAAGACCAGTGATGATGCAGGTGATGGAACTACCACCGCCACCATTTTGGCTCAGTCCATTTTCGGTGAAGGACTGAAAAATGTTACGGCTGGTGCGAATGCTGCTGATATCAGACGGGGTATCGATGAGGCAGTCCAGGTAGTGGTGGCAGAGCTAAAGAAGCTAAGCAAGGACGTTGAAGGGAAAAATGAAATTTCTCAGGTTGGTGCCATTTCTGCTAATAACGACATAGCCATTGGTCAACTACTGTCTGATGCTATGGAAAAGGTTGGAAATGAGGGCGTTATTACGGTAGAAGAGGCCAAAACATTGGAAACCGTTCTGGATGTTGTTGAAGGTATGCAGTTTGATCGTGGATATCTGTCCCCATACTTCGTTACCGATCCGGAAAATATGGAAGCAGCATTGGAAGATGCAATGGTCTTGATTTACGATAAGAAAATCTCCAACATGAAAGACCTGCTTCCCATCCTGGAGAAATCTGCCCAGACAGGGAAACCATTGTTGATTATCGCAGAAGATATTGAAGGTGAAGCTCTGGCGACACTGGTCGTAAATAAGATTCGGGGAACTCTAAAGGTTTGTTCAGTCAAGGCCCCGGGATTTGGAGATCGCCGTAAAGCCATGCTGGAAGATATTGCCACCCTTACTGGTGGCCGGGTAATCAGTGAGGAGACAGGTTTTAAATTGGAAAATACCGTGTTGAGTGATTTGGGTTCCGCAAAAAGGATCGTGGTTGACAAGGAAAACACCACTATCGTTGAAGGTGCCGGTAAAAAAGATGAAATCAAAGGTAGAATTTCTCAAATTAAAAAGCAAATTGAAGCAACCACTTCTGATTATGATAAAGAGAAATTACAGGAGAGACTAGCTAAATTGGCTGGCGGTGTTGCCGTCATTAAGATCGGAGCTGCGACGGAAGTTGAGATGAAGGAAAAGAAAGCTCTGGTGGAAGATGCCTTACATGCGACACGAGCTGCAGTGGAAGAGGGAATTGTAGCCGGTGGGGGTGTAGCCTACTTACGTACCCTGCCTGCACTTAAGAAAATGAAGCTCGACGGCGACAAGCAAATTGGTGTGAATATAATACGCCGTGCCCTCGAAGAGCCGATTCGACAGATTGTAAATAACTGTGGTTTGGAAGGTTCCGTAGTGGTAGAAAAAGTTAAGGGCGGAGCAACAAACTATGGTTTTGATGCCGCCTCAGAAAGTTATGAGCAAGATATGCTAAAAGTTGGAATTATTGATCCTACGAAAGTATCTCGTACTGCAATTGAAAATGCATCCTCGGTAGCTGGTATGCTCCTGATGACGGAGGCTCTGGTGGCTGATAAACCTGAAGAAGAAAAACCCATGCCGCCCATGCCCGGCGGTCCTGGTGCCGGAATGTACTAAAAATCAAAAGCCCTCAATTTTGAGGGCTTTTTTCATATTAACAGAGCGCACAACTACGATGAGTT
>CBDUVK010000143.1:0-7464 GCA_965370645.1 uncultured bacterium | reverse complement strand
TCTCTGGGACTTTTGTGAGGCCAATAAAAGATCTTGATATCTATCTTCAAAACCTTTGGTACCGGATATCGCATCCATAAGTTCATAAGCATATTTCCAATAGTGCCAGCCAGGATTGGAGTTTTCCAAAATAAATTTTTCGAATTTCGCATGCCGGTCAGTGAAAATTTCCTGAGCTTTAGTCATGTTGTTCATCCGAATATACGTTAAACAGAGCCCAACATCCCTAAGCACCGCAACATGTGACTCCGGATCAATCTTGAGATCTTCTAGAAAATTAACAAGCTCAGCTTTGGGAAGATCAGATTCCAGAAGAAATCCCAGCAACATACCAAATTTATCAAGATTGTATGTCATCGACTTGGATTTCATGCGAAGCCGTGCAAAGGTTTCCTGATAGATTTGACTTGCAGAGGTACGATCATTTACAGACTGATGCATTTCAGCGGCAAACATTGGTATATAAAGTTTTCGGGAGTTATTTTTCATTGCCATTCGAAATTCTTTGTCAGCTGCTTTTAGCTTTCCGAATCTCCAATAAATTATCGCTTGACTTACATTCAGCTCCAATTTCAATTTTTCATCCAGGGGTAATTTTGAAAGTTTATTCAAATAATCCATAGTCTGTTCGTAGTTACCCAATTCAGAATAGATTTCGACCAGCCTGAAAGTGGGATAATGGAAAGCAGGCCACTTTTCTACTGCGGTCAATAAGAGAGCCTCTGCCTCTTTAAATCGGCCTGCGCGAATCAGAATTTCAGCCTTGCTATCATAGGGATTAGGCTCATCCGGTGCTAATTCCTGGTATTTATCGAAATAGGTGAAGGCGGTGGTAAAATCACCCCGTTCTGCAAACAGATACCCCAGAGTATTATAGACCAGTTTTCGATTGGGATCTAACTCCAGGATATATTCATACTCGGCCAGTGCCAGATCAAGATTCTGCATGTAAAACTGATAGTAGCCGGCCAGCTGAAATCTGAAATCCAGATCGGCAGGGAACTTTTTAACAGCTTCCTCCAGTAACGAAACTGCGCCATTCATATCGCTCTTTCTAACTATTCCTAGCATCTCTAGTCGAAACTGATCGGGTTCTGACAACTTGAATTTATATTGATTCGCTTTCGCGATGAGCTTTTCCAAATTGGCACTGCTCATGCGTTCCATATTCATCATAGCCTGATGCAAATATGCTGCAGCAAAGGTTGAATCATACTTAACGGCATCATTAAAACATCGTTCGGCTTCATAGATAAATAATTTATCCCGGTTTTCCAGAGCTTCCGAGAAGCAGCGAAACGCTTCCACCGAATTTGTCATCTCTGACAGATTAATTTCATAATCACTTCTTCTTTCAATATCACCCCGGAGGTTCTCGCGAACCCGGGTAGAGAGTTCATCCACCATAGAAAATATTTTTTCGAGACTCTCACCCTCGACTGAACGAACAAACATGTTTCTACTGTTATCGACATCCCTCATTTCCACGTCGATAAACAATTGTTCTTTTTTATAGTAATATTTACCACTAAGAACGATCTGAATTTTCGCATCTTTGGCAATCTGGTCAATCTCCTCAAGATTTTTGATAGCATTCTCTTTGATTCCACTTTTTTCAGCAATTTCATTAAACCGGTTGGCCGATATCACATTGATAAAAGGAGACTGCTTCAAATCGGTGGTTAACATTTCCATTAAGCCCCTTTTTAACCAGTCTAAAGAGGGATCATCCGTCTCATTTCTGAATAACAGAATTGCAATAGAACGCTGATCCTGCGGTAATACCTGCAGGACGCTGGAGGCCGTCTGGGCAAGTTGGTTTGAAGCCGAATCTCTGGATGCAAGCTTAATTTTTCTGTTGGAATCAGATTGACAATTGACTAGAAATAACATCATCAAAGCCAACAGCAGACATGCGGTATATCTCATTTAATCTTTTCCTTTAAGGTTACGCTTAAAATGCATACGCTTCAGATTTTATTTAGTTACTACAATCATTAGAAAACATTATTTTTTTCGTCTCATGTTGAATTCACCGGCATTATTTTTCACATCTCAGAATAACCATAGTTAAATCATCATGTTGGGGCTGATTACCCATATATGCTTCGAGAGTTTTTAGTATTTCTTCCTTATGAGATGAGAGCGGTTTTTCCAGATGATGAAGAAAAAATTGAACCAGCCTTTCTTCCCCAAACTCCTCGAATTTTTCATTCATCGCCTCAGTAATCCCATCGGTATAAAAAACAAGCATATCTCCTTTGGACAACTTGATTTTGGATTCGACTATCTTTCTTTGAAATAATTCCCCTTCATCCAGACCCAATCCTATGCCCGACGGTGTCATTAACTGGTGAGACTGATCTGAACAGATGAATAGAAGCGAATTATGTCCGGCTCTGGCAAATCTAAATTCACGGGTTGATCGATCAAGAATACCATAAATCATGGTGACAAACAGTTGTCGATCTACATTGGTATATAAATGTTGGTTTATTTCCGACATTAGTTCACCGGGTGATCGAATCCGGGAGGCTAACTGAAGCATCATCCCTTTGATTTCGGCCATATAAAATGAAGCCGAAGTCCCCTTTCCGCTGACATCCGCAATAACAATTCCCAACCGAAACTCATCCAGCTGAAAAAAATCAAAATAATCCCCGCCAACCTCCTGTGCGGAGCGGCAAAATCCCTCCAATTGAAAACCCTGTACTTCCGGCATCCTGGCCGGTAGAAGTTTTTGTTGTACTTCCCTGGCAATCTCAAGTTCTCGCTTGAAGCGCTCCTGTTCTTGTTGGATTTCATAAAGTAAAGCATTTTCCAGTGCAAGGGTTGCCTGACTGGCCAGCATAACCGCAAAGCGTTGTTGTTTGGTATCAAAGTACAATTGATGCTGGGGTAATGCAAAGAATAACATACCGAGCAACTCATTTTTAACCATCATGGGAATAACCAGCCCATTAGCTGAAGACAGGTCATGTTGTAATCCTTTTAAGACAGCCTCAGGACAGTCATGAATCATAAAGCCTTCTGCATTGTGAGTGACATACTCTTTTAAAACTGGTATCAGAGGGATCGGTGGGTATAATTCCCTCCCCTTTTCCTGAATCGTTATTTCTTCATAAAGATCAGACTGATTATTACTCCGGATATACAGCCGGGTGGCAGAGGCGCCTATTGCCGCGCCAATACGTTCGCGGATAGAGAGAGCCAATTCATTTAGAATAAAAGTAGCCCTGAGTTCTCCTGCCAAATTCTCAATGATTTTCCGTTCTTTTAATCCCCCCACCATCTCATTAAAATTTTTCGAGAGCTGTCCGATCTCATCGCCCGTTTCAATTTCAATCACCTGATTCAAATTTCCATCTGCAACCGCCGTCATGGCACCGCTTAGTCTCTCCAGCGGACCGGTCAGGCGTCCACTGATAAAAATTGAACCCCCGGTAAATACCAGGAAAAAGAAAATCGCCAGACTGATAATTAAAAATATGGCGTTTCGCAACTCATCGTTGATCTGGATGAGAGAAAATCCTACATGAACACTTCCGAGAATGCGGTCACCAATCTGAATATTCACCCGCTGTGATCTTAAATCCCCGCGACTTTCATCTGCTATCGCTCCCTGGTCAAGCCGTTTGACAATCTGGGCCTCCAGGCGTCTGCTGAGTTGGGCAGACTCAACATCGATCAATTCGCTATTCAGAGCATGGGCCCGTAAAGTGAGACGATCATCAAATATTGCGATATATACAATATCCTCATTAAAATCGATAAGTCTGGCAATATAATTCTGGTAAACAGCCCAATCCTGGCGGTCCAATAACTGCATGGTTGCGATATTTTCAGCAATACGCTGTATTTGGGATTCAGCAGACAGACGTTTACTGTTTAGTTCACGGATGGTAAAGAAGTAAGTTACCGTCACAATGATCAGGGTAACCAGAATGGTCGACAATAAAATAAATTTTGCGCGAAGAGAAAACTTCTTGCGCTCAGGCCATTTCATCATAAATAAAAATATACCATCAAATTTTTGATTATCAAACGGATTTACCAGCAAATCGTTGCATTTTAATATCGGGATTTTTTAAACAACACAGTTCGGAGAATTTTTGTGTTGACATCATTCAAGAGTCAATCTTTTGAGTAGTCCAAAAAAGTCATGATTCTCTTGTGGAGTCGGATTAAAATATATATGTTGAGATAGATAAATGATAAAATTTGAACTAAGATAAAGGTTTAATTTCGGGTAATTAACATGGGCGTGGTTTACCAACAGGCTGCTGCAATTCCATTCCGTTTTGAAGCACAACAGCTACAAATACTGCTCATTCAGACACGCAGCGGCAACAATTGGACTATTCCTAAGGGACTCATAGATCCGGGTTTTACACCCCAGGAAACTGCGCTGCAGGAAGCTTATGAGGAAGCCGGTATTAAGGGGGTGCTTCATCCGGATGTTTTCGGTGAATTCAGTTACGCTAAATGGCAGGGGGTTTGTAAGGTTCAAATTTTTCTGATGAAAGTGGAAAGTGAGCTCAGCCATTGGCCCGAGAAATATTTCAGACAACGCAAATGGGAAGATATTGATCAGGCCGTTAAAATGATTAAATATTCTGGCTTGGGAGAGGTGATAAGAAAACTGGAACGGGAATCCGATTTATTAGATATATTAACTAAATCAAGAGCCGCGAGTAAAAGTAAGCGATGATCGCCTGATCCGATTGATTCATCAAGTAAAGAGGCCAACGAAATACATAAAAGATGATAGATGCTGGACACTGGTCAAATCTTGGATGATTTGATCCCGACGGGTCGACTGGAAGGAAACAAGGAGTCGGGAATTCTCGATAATATTTTGGAATTCGGAATTCGGATTTTGCCTGCCTGGCGGCAGACAGGGAATATAAATTCTAGATATCAGTACCTAATACCGGATACTGGTGTTCCAGGGATGCGGCAATCTGGTCCAAACATAACCGGTATCCGGTGACCGGCAACTGGCATCGCCGATGATGGAGGATTTTCTTTCCCAGAACTGAAGCTTGGTGCTATTAAAAATGAACAAATTTCACTTATATTTAGGATAACTTTTATTTAAATTAAAATTTCAATTGTTTATGCAATTTTTAAGTAAACCTATATTTTAGACAATGTCCAAACGAGTCATTTCTTACATTCATCGTGAAATTAGCTGGCTTTCATTTAACGAACGGGTTATGCAGGAAGCAGCAGATCGTACGGTTCCTTTGATTGACCGCTTCAAATTTCTGGGAATCTATTCCTCAAATCTGGATGAATATTTCAGCGTTCGGGTCGGATCACTAAGACGGGTCATTAAAGCCGGAATTAAGGCTAAATCTGAAATCGGTGGTAAACCGCAGGATATTCTAAAAAAAATTCAGGCTATCGTTATCAAACAGCGGGATCAATTTGATCAGATTTTTACCGAACTCGAGACAGAGCTTGAGAAAGAAGACATTTACATCATTAATGAGAAAGAACTCAATCCGGTTCAGGAAAAATTCGTTCAGACTTATTTTGAACAAGAAGTCCGGCCAAGGCTGGTTCCGATCATGCTCAATTCCCATCCCTCATTTCCCTACCTGAAAAATGCGGTTGTATATCTGGCTATTCGCCTGGCACGCAAGAAGGAACCCGAGAAAACAGCCTTTGCACTGATTGAAATCCCGGCCAATATACTACCCCGGTTCGTGGTGCTTCCTAAAATAAACCATAAAAATTATATCATCATGCTGGATGATGTCATCCGCAGCGGGCTCAAGGACATTTTTGCCATTTTCGATTATGATACCCACGAAGCGTTTACTATTAAACTAACCCGGGATGCTGAATTGGATATCGATGATGACGTGACCAAGAGTTTTTTTGAGAAAATATCGAATTCCATAAAACAGAGAGAGCTGGGGCAAGCTGTTCGTTTTGTTTATGACCGCAAAATGCCCGAAGATTTACGGAAGTTTATTTTACAACGAAATAAATTAGAAAAATTTGAAAATCTGATTCCGGGAGGTAGATACCATAACGCCCGGGATTTTATGAGTTTCCCCAAGATCGGTTCAGCTAATTTTACTTATAAACAAAAACCTGCCTTATATCATAAGGATCTGTTGAACCAAAAAAGTATATTGGCAGCCTTAAAATCAAAGGATATCCTGCTGCATTATCCCTATCAATCTTTCCATTATATTATCGATCTGCTGCGGGAAGCGGCCATCGATCCCCAGGTAAAATCAATCAAGATGACGCTTTACCGGCTGGCCAGAGATTCCAATGTGATTAATGCTTTACGCAATGCCTGCCGTAACGGAAAAGATGTGACGGTGGTGATCGAGTTACAGGCTCGTTTTGATGAAGAAGCTAACATTCGCTGGACAAAAAAGCTGGAAGAGGAAAACGCCCGTATTGTCGATGGTGTTCCGGGATTAAAGGTTCACGCAAAGCTTTGCCTGATTACCCGCCAGGAGGGTGAGAAAAAAGTCCACTATGCCGCACTGGGAACCGGCAATTATAATGAAGAAACTGCCCGGATTTATAGTGATCACACTCTGCTCACTGCCGATCCCCGGATCACAGGAGAAGTAAATAAACTTTTCAAATTTCTGGAAAACAATTATAAATATTACAACTATAATCACCTGGCAGTTTCCCCCTTCTTTATGCGAAACAAATTTTACAAACTGATCCAGAACGAGATTAAAATTGCCAAAGCCGGGAAACCAGCTTACATTTTTGCCAAGATGAACAGTTTGGTAGATCAGACGATGATCAAAAAATTGTACAAGGCCAGCCAGGCGGGTGTGCAGATCAAATTAATTATCAGGGGCATATGCTCATTGATTCCGGGTATTAAGGGCCTCAGTGAAAATATCGAAGCGATCAGTATCGTTGACAAATATCTGGAACATTCCCGAATATTCTTATTTAGCAACGGGGGAGAGGAAATTTATTATATCTCCTCAGCTGACTGGATGATTCGAAATCTGGACAACCGGGTTGAAGCTGCGGTGCCCATTTATGACAAAGATGTTCAACAGGAACTGAAAGATTTTTTTATGATCCAGTTCAAGGATAATTTCAAAAGCCGAATTTTTAATCAAAAGCAGGACAATCGATATCAGCGTAACGAGAAGGAACCTGTATTCCAGGCTCAGGAAAATCTGTATCAATACCTGAAAGAGAAGTTACAGTAATTCTCTCATAGTGCATAGCTTGAGTTCAGATTGCTGATCAGTCTGATTAATTAAAAATTTTACCACCAAGTCCCAAAGACACAAAGAAGCACAGAAAATAGAAATTTTAAATAAAAGATGTAAATTAAATTTGTTGAAAAACAGATATTCCCTTTTTACCATTAATTTTTATGACTTTGTGGCTTAATGTCCGTCAGTGGCCAGATCCGCCGGGGGCGCACTATGAACCACAAGACCGACATGGTAGACA
>CBDUVK010000142.1:0-7483 GCA_965370645.1 uncultured bacterium | reverse complement strand
TATTCAGCGAAATCGATAAAATTATGAAAATTCATTTTTAACCGGACAGTATTGCCTTACTAAGGAAGGGAAACGTGGGGTTGTCTATATCCGAATGCTTCAGACAGGTCTTTTGGTTCACAGCGCGCCCACCGGTGTATTCATTTCTATCAAGTGGAAAGAACAGCATAAAGATAGAATTTAGTGAAGGCATAACATTGGGAATAAATTAATAATTTTAAGAATTCTTTTATAATTTTTCGCTGCTAAAGCAATAGTCGTATAAAATAAATAGGGGAGATACTAAAATAATGGTTTAAGGAGATTGGGAAATTTTACCGGAACCTACCTTTAATAGGTGGTATAAAATAAAACTAATATCACGGATAATATTCTTAGAATATTTAATTTATAATAGGATTTGGTATATTAAATTATCGTCATACTACCTACTGACTGTACAATCAAAATTTGCAATCTGAACTACAATTTATTAATTGCCTCTTTCACCTGATTCATGGTTTCATTCAACAATACCTCGGCTTCATCTTCCATTGATTTACAGGTTTTTTTCATCTCGTCAATAAATTTCTTGTCCTTAATTTGAGGTAGATTGATTAACACATTAAAAATCCCTCCCCGGACACCTGTAAATGCAATTTGTGCGCCCACTCCGGCATCAGTAATTGAATTTACATTCCCAATTTCCACAACTCTCTTGGCAATTTTCAGGGCATTGAGACTAAGCTGAGCGGTACCCAGGGGTACTCTCACAGCCTGTTTCAAACCATTCTCGATAGCTTCATTTCGCACACTTTTTTCCTCTGCAGTGTTTTGAGGGAGTCTCCGGGCCTCCATGTAGTCATTGAAAGCGTTGGTGTCATCATCAACAGCAATCAACAGCTGATCCTTTATCTTCTGAGATTGGCCGGCCAATTTTGTTAATTCCTGCCAGACATTTTCGTAATCCTTTTTTCCGATTGTCAAATTACTCACCATACTCGTCAGTGCAGCGCCTAAAGAACCTGCCAGTGCCGCAATAGAACCACCGCCCGGTGCAGGAGTTTCCCGGCTGACTTCATGGACAAGTTCCGCAGTTTTCAGAGAGATCAATGGTCCGCTTTCCGTCCTGGGTAGTCCCAGAATTTTCTCTTCAGCATGAAAAGGTGTCACATCATTCAGCCCCATCGAGTGAATCGCCATATCTATGATATCTTTCACCGGTACGCCGGTCGACCTACCCTGTTTTTCCAGGTAATACCGGCCAGCCTGATATATGGCCTGGAAAGGAATGAGACCTACAATTTCACTTCCTGTGACTACCAATCCCCGCTTATCCGCCAGCTCTCTTGCTTTTTCAAGAACCAGGTGAGGTGAAGTGATATTATAATTGGTAAGATTTATAGAAATCTGTGTACGGCCGTATTCTTCAACATACCAACCGATGGCTTTACATTGTTTGAAAATTCCGGGCGTCTTCACTGATCGACCCAGGGCGTTCTCAGGATCCGTATCATGCGATTTTAGAAGTTCATAGAGATCATACTGGTGTTCCTCTTGACAGTGATCTGCAGTCTCTTTCATTGAGCTGCCTACGTATTCACAATCACCGCAGGGGAAATGATTTTCAGTATATTTTAACAGATTACCGCGCATATAGATGGATTCGCTCACATTTTTTCGGGCGCTTCGCCCTTTCTCCCTTAGTTCGAAGGCAATATCCATCGCATACTGCTTTTCTTTGGTGTTCAGGGTAATATTGTATGCAATCAGGAATTCCCTGGCACCGATAGCAGTAGCACCAACCATGGCATTAAATTCTATGGGACCGAAATCCGGTTTCCAATGGGGGTCCTGCAATTTTTTTTCTAGTCCTTCATATTCGCCCTGTCTGATGGTCGCCAGATTTACCCGGTCATCTTTCTGGGCACTCATCTCATATAGATAGACAGGAATTCCTAATTCTTCACCCACGCGTTGGGCCACCTCTTTGGAAATTTCCACACAATCATCCATGGTAACCCCTTCAACCGGGACAAAGGGACAGACATCAGTAGCGCCCATTCTGGGATGGGCTCCCTGGTGTTGGCTCATATCAATTATTTCCGACGCCTTCTTGATTCCCTGAAATGCCGCTTCTTTTACTGCCTGGGGAGAACCAATAAACGTTACTACGGTACGATTCACATCAGCTCCCATCTCGACACTCAAGAGCCTGATATCTCCGACCGCCTCAATAGCTGCAGTTATCTGGTCAATCTTGTCTTTATCCCGACCCTCCGAAAAATTAGGAACACACTCTACAATCTTTTGCATAAAGACCTACCTGGGAATTAGTTCGTTTATTTTCAACTTATGATAATTTAAGAATCATAATTTAAGATTGTGCTAGACTTCCCGAAAGGGTAAAGAAAAATTGAAGGTACAATTGTCTATTTGAGGTATGCTAGTTCTTCAAGTTATAAAAATTTATTAATAATTCTAAAAAAATGATTTTTATTATGAGTTCACATCAATTGATTTGAGGTAAGATTCAAGATCACTCGCCGCATTCTTGACTTCATCTTCAAATCCACCACCCCCGTGTTTAAGTTGAAAAACAAGACGGCGATTCTTTTCATCAATATTGCATCCCCAATTAATAAGATAGGGAATTATTCCTGATTCCTGAACCAGACGCAATGCTTCTTTCGGTTCAATATGTTTCAAGGTAATGACTTTAACCATTAGAAGGCTCCTCTATTCACCAGATCCATTATTTTGCTTCAGGCCATCGGCCTGGTATCACCAATACCGGGATTCCAGAGTAGTTGGTTCATTCCGCAATCGTAATAAACATTTCCATTATCCCCGGTCTTATAGAATTTAAAGTATGACGCAATTTCTTCCGGGTCAAGTTCAAATTATCTGGGAGTCCCTAAAAAATTAGAGAACCAAACCATGTATCTGGATAAGTTTATACAATTCTTTCAATCTTAGTTAGCACCTGGCTGCCCAAGTATTTGGGTGTGATGTTAAAATCACCCAAATCAAAAAAAGGCAGATCTACTGATTTAAGATTTTTTTTAGTCCTTCTTCATCTACCTTTAGAATGTCATTTTTAAGAAGTCGCGGTGTTAAAATCTTCCAATTGGGATCACCCGAAAACACCTTTTTAAAAAGAGGCAATGCTTCATCCAATTTCCCGATATTTACTAAAGAGACAGCATGCCAATACTTCATCTCAAGATTCTCCGGCTGTAATCTTTCCGCAGCAGAATATTCCCGTAGAGCCGCAGCTTCATCCCCTTTCTCCACGGCCACATCACCGGCATTCATATGTTCATAGGCACGATGAACCTTTAATAATCTTTTAATTTCGCTGACCGGCTCAGGATGATCTTCCACTCTGAGATCTACTAAACGGTCTTCCCAGGTCTTACCAGTGGATTCCGCACGAACCACCAGAAGCGCTGCGGACTGTCTCCCACGAATATCGCCACCCTCATTCTCGGCAGCTTCCAGCGCTGCAACCAAACGCTCAGCGAGCGGACCCTGGGTTTTCTTAAAGGAACTTTCCATGGCAGCCCATACTGTGTTCTTCAACATTAAATTAGCCTGGGCGGAAAAATATTTACCATAAACATGTCCCGCCCCTTCAATACAGAGTGAACCAGTATATGCTATACTATTACCCTTCGCATCAATCAGGGCCACCTGGCGAAATTCTTTACCATCATCCTTATTCATCAGGATTTTCAATGCCTCTTCCGGAGTTTTACCCTGTTTCATAAGCTCCAAACCCTGTGGACCGTAAGCCGGATTAATAAAGCTCTGGGTTGCTACCGCTCCGACTCCCGCTTCTGCCCAGATGACATTACTGCCTACTGAGAACCAGTGGGATTGAACCGCCGCACCAATCTCTCCCGTTACAGAATCGACTGCCACAATGGAATAAGTATGAACGAAAGGATTACCTTCAAATCTTTGGGTAAATCCACTGATTGACAGCGTCAATAACGCACAAAAAAAAGTCATATATTTCATAGTGTACCTCAATTTTACTGAGAATATATATGGTAAGAAACCGTTATCAAAACTAATTTCTGTATGGATCTGATCTTGACGAGGAAAACCGAGCGACGATCTGTACCAATTTGGGGACTTATACAGTTTAATCAGAAAGGGCCCAGCTGTTTATGACAGTTGGGCCCCTGTTTCATTCGAAATCGTTGTTATTTGTATCCAAAAAGCATACTTAAAATAATCAAAATAATCATAAATATACCAATGACAAGGAATGAATAGCCAAATATCCGGATCAGAAGCATTCTTCGGGGAGAGATTTCTGCAAGCACCACCCGTTTCTTTAATTCACCGCTCTCTTTCAGTTCCTTATATTCTTCCGGACGGTCATTCTTATACTCATCCAACGGTACCAGACCGGTAAAAATTACCGGATCCATGGGGAATGACTCAGGTCTTAAATGAGTATTGAAAAAATGAATGGTAAATATAAATCCGACTGCCAGAAGTGCCTCGTCACTATGAATAATGGTTGCAACATTAATAAACCATCCCGGGAAAATGATGGTAAAGAACTCTGGAAACCACAGCATTAATCCTGAAAATCCAATGATTAAAACACCCCAGAACACCGCAAAGTAATCGAATTTCTCCCAATATGTCCAGCGCCCATATGCCGGTCTTGGACCGCGGCCGATGAACCATTTGATGGTTCCGATGAAATCCTGCAGATCTTTTTTATTGAACATCATGCTTTTTTTTCCAAAAATCATATCTATCCAGGATTTTCTAGTGCGTTTTTTAATCCGGAATACCGATATGAGGTGTGATATAAAATACCCGAAAGTAATAATAGCTGCAAACCGATGAATATCTCCGGCTGCCTCGACTCCCCCAAAAAATTCGGAAAGTGTCTGTGCCCAGGGTAAGAACGCAAATTTCAGCATCATTCCTGTAAATGCCAGCGCAATAAAGCTGATAATGACAAAGATGTGCATGATCCGTTGGGATAGTGTAAAGCGTTGGATATAATAACGTTTGTGAACCGCGGCGTGAGATCTTTTTATTTTTAAGTGTGCAAATGAACGCGGTAACCATAATAAAGTGTGAATTCCGAAGAAGGTAAACACGCCAATTAAAAGAGAGGTCATCGCCCAGAAAGCAAAATAGAGAATCGGATATTTGGTTCGATCATGATGAGTAGCATGAGTCAGGTACCCGGTAAAGCGGCGATTCGCATCAGGATGACATTTCTGACAAGTTTCAACCACATTTTGATACCCAACCTTGGATTCCGGGTGATCATTAGATTTTATATCATGCGAGCCATGACAATCAGAACATTTCGCCGCCTCCAGATACCCCAGGGTGTAGGTCTTTCCATGCATGGTCTCCAGATATGTTTCAGATAAATCCTCATGACAGGAACCACACTGGTGGGTAACCTCGGTTAAAAATTTATCTTTTTCAATTTCAGTAACCCGATGGGCGGAATGACAATCCTCACAATTAGGAAGTTTTTTATTTGATTTATTAACAGTTGGACTATGAATACTATTGACGAATTCATTATAGATACCCTTATGGCAGGTGGCACAGGTGGAAGGAACATTGGAATAATGAGTGGTTGCCCGTTCGTCCTTGCTGTTCAATATATAGTGACTGCTGTGACAATCGGTACACACCGCACTGGGTAGAAGTCCTTTATCAATCAATCCTCTCCCGTGCACACTGCGTGAATAATCAAGCAACACATGCCCCTGAGGAGTGAGGAGTTTTTCATTATCAGCTAATTTTTCGTGACAATCACCACATAAAGCTGGAATATTACTACGGTAGGTCAGATCCTCCTCATCCGTATGATGCAATGTCTTATGGCCTCCGTGACAGTCGGTACAGTAGGGCGCATCCGGGCTTTTTTCAAAAAAGGCCTTTCCATGTTCGCTGGCAAAATAATCCTCCGCAATATAGGCATGGCATTTAGAGCAGTCCACCCGACCTGCAGTATCACAGGGTCTTTTATGTTCCACGGTGATATCGGAATGACATTTCACACAGGGAATATTTCGGTGTACGGAATTCTGAATTTCCTCTTTATCCACAACCAGAGATATCTGTTTTTCATCAACTATTTTATGGATATCAGGTTTAATATGACAGGCCAAACATTCCCTATCTGAGGTCCGGATAACCAGATTTTTGCGGTCCACTTTGTGGGGCGGGTGGCAATCCGTACAGGCCGGTATGGCACCGGGTTCCTTTTCCCAGAGATCCCCTTTGATCACTTTAGTATGGACCTGTTCAATCAGTACGTGGCATTTTGTACAGGTCTCCGCTATATGGATGGCAGATGTGGTAGAGTAGTGACTGGTGTGAGGAAGAATTTTGTGATTTCCGTGGCAATCGTTACAGGTTGCGGAAACAATCAATCCCTGTTTAAACAGGCCTTCACCATGAATACTCTGGGAGTAATTGGTCAGAATATCCTTTTCCATGATATTATAGACCCTGGCAACCGGTGCTCCTTCCTTGTGGCATTTCCCACACAACATCGGAATATTCATTTTATAGGTACGTGAATTTACATTGGAGGGCGGTAAAATATCATGCTTGCCATGACACTCCTCACAAGTAGGGGCATAAGCGGCTCCCCGCTCCAGAGCCATACCGTGGATCCCCCCCATAAATTCTTCCTGCGCATCCCCGTGACAATTACCGCAGGCTGCTTTTTCAAGCATTTCAGGGTGAGGGAATTCATCAACATCTGCATCATTATGACAGTTTACGCATTCCAGATCTTGATGTACTGAAGCGTCAAATACATCTTCATCCACGTATAAAGAAATTGTCCGCCCTTTTCTGACGGTTGTTAACTCATTATCTGAATGACACATCTGACAGTCTTCATTACTTGCCGCCTGAAGGCCAATCACCAGGAGAACACAGAGAAAGGTTAATAGATAAAACACTTTAGAGATTTTCATTCGCTATCCTATTTTATTAATCATTTCACATACAAGATAAAAAATGTTTTATGTAATAAATTGAAAATCCCAACTCAGAATAATTAATTTGTTCACATTACGTATGAATATATAATTTTGAACAAATTTAGTCAATAAAATTTATTTTTCTAACTATCCAAGTTTTACAGTGGAGTAGAAGAAATATAAAACTTCTTTTTTGCTTCTCCGTACTTTCATGTAAATTTGATTTAATTTGATTAAATCAATACTTTTACCACAAAGATCATGATCCGGCATCTGACGGACTCGAAGACACTAAGCGTTAAAGATATTAAAAGATTCAAAAAAGGGCTGTAAATTTGATTTGTTAAAAACAATTACTCATTTAATACCATTATTTTTTATGAATTTGTATCTTCGTGCCTTAGTGGTTGTAAATTATTCAGATTAATTAATAAAGCGGAGAAATCAGGTTGCCAATTTACAAGTTCAGATCACAGATCCGCCTCATGGAATTCTGGAATAATATCAAG
>CBDUVK010000141.1:0-7524 GCA_965370645.1 uncultured bacterium | reverse complement strand
TGTTCTTTATTTCCAAACCATTCAGTTTCTTTATCCTGAAATGCATGAAATCAGCGGTTTCTAACAACATAGTATGTATTGATTTCCCATCGAAGGCTGTATAGGTCGCATAATATACGCCCCGATCATCATTTTCCCGGAAATGTAGAAATCTGGCATCCTCTATACCATGACTCTCTTCATTTATAAATGGAAAGATTACACGTTCAGAGATAGGCTGCTGAGTGGAAAAGTTGAGTACATATTCTCCAGTTCTAATTAATTCACATTCCGGAATATCGACATAAGGTTCAGTTCGTTCGAGAACAATTTGGAACTTGTTATTTATGGTCCCAGATCGAAACGCCAATGAAGAGATATGCCCTTCTCCCGTAGCCCGCAAACTGATGATAAAACGTTTACTGTTATCAGGTAGACCGGATTGATCAGGGTGCCATACCATTGAAGGATTAAAAAGCGATGCGGCTTCTATCGCATATTCCATTGTAAAATATGCACCGATGAGTAATTTTCGGTTTTCGGTAAAATTACGGTCTATCCTGAATTCATCCCGTATTTGTTCAAATCGGCTCAAGAGAAATGATTTATATCCTCTATGTCGATGGTTAAATTTAGTCAGAATCATTTGTACTTCTTGGTTGACTTCCGCCTCGGAAAGTGCTTGAATTCGTTTTATTATCTTTTTTACTCTTGGATCAGTAGTGGGGTAAAACGGTCTTAAAAGCACCCGCTTAATATCCGATTTCAATATAACATTTGTGCGTATTACATCCATTATTATGACACCCTGTTTAACCACAATTCTTCAATTAATTCAGATAAACGACAAGTCGCCAATCCAACAACCTTATCAGCTGCACCATAAAAAATCAGTAGATCATCATCAATTTGGACCAATCCCTCCGGAAAGACAACCATATTCACATCTCCGATCCTCTCGTACTCCCTCTCCGGTTCAAGAATAGGGTATGGCAGCCTTGCTATCACTTTTGTTGGATCTTTTTCATCGAGTAAAACCGCACCGGCGCGATAAACACGTTGTTTATCAACGCCGTGATATATTAATAGCCATCCCGCATCAGTTTGAAGTGGTGGAGGGCCAGCACCCACTTTTAATGCCTCCCATTCAAATTCCGGGTGTAATAAAGTATATTTATCCAGATTCTTGAGATGTTCTTGCCAATAACTTTCACCGGGATGGATTAATTCTTCCATACACTCAAAAATAGCAAGCTGAATATTGGGATGAATCCGGTGAAGATAGTAGATTTTGTTAGGTAAGCTTTCAGGAAAGATCATTGCATCTTTATCCTGAACATCCGGTCCGACCATTCCAATTTTCTTATACTTTTGAAAATCGGTTGTTGCGGCCAGCATAACCCGCGTATTTTCATTTTTCGTCAAATTTTTACCATCGAAGGCGGTGTAAAAGATGTAATACTGGTTTTCCAGATGGACAATCCTGGGATCTTCACATCCCTGTCTTTCAATCTCTAATTCGGGAGCAATAACTGGTTGGGCACATCGTTTAAGAATTTCACCCTCCGGATTCAGTTCTGCATATCCGATTGTTGAATAATTTTTTCCTTTCACAGCCCGATATAACATATGTATTATTGTGCCCTCCCTAACGGTTGCCGGATTAAATACGGCCCGGGATTCCCAGGGATGATCAGGTATTGGTTCTAATATAGCTCCATTTGTCCTCTTTAATTTTACCTTACACATCCTACGCCTCACTACTAAGTTTCTTGTTATTCAATTTCCTGATTAATTTGAGTAGCTTAATTTTTATTGAATTTTTGGGCTTTTATTGCATACTTCAGTGCAGTTAAACCATTTTGCTCTGTAACAACTCTTTGATGCTCCGAATTCCGGATATAAGTTATTTGATCGATTAGCAATCTTTGTATCGCTTCTGTGTATAAGTCTAATTTTGATATTGGAGAATGATATTCAATTTTAATTCTCTTCGACGCTTTAATCGTTCTACCCCGAGCTTTATAAATTTGGTTTGTCATTTTACCATTGTTCATAAAGCTAATATCAGAATCAGGAAAGATCTGATGTAGTTTGTCTGCTTGTGGGTTACTCACCAGCGCATCTATTTTCAAAGATACCGGAATCCAGCCTTCAATAATGATCTCACCCTGTTCACAAATAATCCTGTGAATTTGTCGATCCAGAACCGCGGGTTGATCGAATCCGTGATAATGATGAACCAGAACACCTGATTTTGAATTCAGAATGGCCATGACCCGGTCTTCCTGACCAGTATCAGGTCGCTGGTACCCAATCGCCCAAACAACACCTAATTCACCAAACCAATAATGATATAAATCAAAAAAATGAACACCATGTTCAACAAAAATTCCACCACTCTTTGTTTTATCCCAAAACCAATGATCCGGATTGAGGGATTCATCTGTGGCATAATTTTCAAAATATGCCCGAATTGGTTTTCCCAAAAGGTCCATTTCGATGATCTCTTTCACCATATCTACAATAGGCGTATATCGAAGCACAAAATTGACCGGAATAATTTTCTGCATTTTCGCCGCGATATCAATCAGATGGACAGCATCTTTTATTGATAATGCTAACGGTTTCTCACAGAGTACATGCTTATCTTTCTCCAGGAAACTATGTGCCAAAGGGAAATGGGTGTCCGGAGGTGTCACAATGTGAACCATCTCTATATCGGGCATTTGAGAGAGGTGGGCGGGATCTTTAAATCCCCTTAAATTAAATTCTTTTGCTGTTTTCTCAAGTAGATTCGAATCTGAATCAACAATAGCGACAAGTTCTGCTTCGCTCATCCGGACAACGGCATTAATACAAAATCTTCCAAAACCACCGCAACCAATCAGACCCAATTTAACAGGAGGAAGATCCTTCATTTATAGGTCTCGTTTCGATCAGAATGTTTCGATTTTTTATAAAATATTCTAACCATATCTCTTGATATTCTATTTTGTTCAACAGCTTGAATGGTAAGTAATGCTTCAATGGTGGATTCAGCCCCGGAATTTTTATTAATAGTATCCTGGTCGTTTATTCCATCATAACATCGGCCGCTATTCGGATCGTAAAGGGATTTACCGGTGATATTGTTGCCAAAGAACCAACTTGATAATTCGCCGGCCTGTTTCGCATAACTACTATCCCCGGTAATTTCAAATGCTTTCAAGCTTGCCCATACCATTGGACGAATATCGTAGGCGATTTGAGAAAACTGCTTCTCATTCTTAATTCTATATTCAGATTCAACTCGCGTAACGGAGAATGCAGCCAAAAACTGTCTCTGCATTAAGAAGGGATAAAAATATTTTATTTCAATTAGTGCACTTTCGATATAATCATTATTCTCTAAAGTTTCTCCTGCCAATAAAAGGGCGTAACTCTGGCTATTTCCATAGGCATGCCAGACATTTTTCCAACTTAAAAAACATCCATAGGGGATGTTGAGTGAATCACCTACCTGCATAGTTAAGATTCCGTCTGCTAATTTGCGTATGTACTCCCTTACATTTTGATTCATAGTAGTACGATAATACGGTACCAGGGCCAAAATCATGACCGCCGCCTGATCTGCTGCCATCCTATAGGGAAGCCATGTTGGAAGCTTTAAACCATTTTCCATATGGATTTGAGGGTAACTCTGTAACAGGGAATCTATAGCAGGAAAGGTTCTCTCAATTGAAATTGCTAAAGATTGTGCATATTCAGGATAAATCGGTTTGAACTTCTCATAGGCTTCCGCTAATGCCCATATAGACCGCCAACTCCACCAACTTGCTCTAGATATACTATTTTTGTGAGATTTGTTGATGGTGTGATCTGAAAAGATAAAATTATAAAATAGACCGTTGGGCGCTTGCATATATAATATAAAATTAAGGAGTTGCTCAGCGTATTGCAGGCTAGAAGGATTTTTAGTAAACTCGTAATTTTGTAAATAAAAAATAGCTGCTCTGGAAGCATCATCCACACAAGCCATACCTTCGTCTGAATCTTCCACCCAGTGATAACTCGGATATTCAGCATAGATGTGTACAAGTCTCATGGAATCAGTTCCTGAAACCCATTCTTCGCTTAGATGCTGAAGGTGAGAAATATTCAGTAAAGAGGAAGATTTCTTTACACCACTATCGAATTCACAGGTTAAAAAAAACCATATGACAATCGCTATGAGGACAGTTATATAATATTTTATATCTTTCAACTTCATCTCTTTATGATCAGTAAAATCTCACAATTTCACTCTTTTAATCCTGTACTTGCCATACTTTGAATAAAATATTTTTGGAAAAAGATATAAGCGATAACAATTGGGATAGCTAACATTGTTGCCGAAGCCAGTTTGACACCGAGTTGGGATTCTGCCCTACCCCCCACGGCAAACAGCGTTACCAATTGTGGCATGGTCATTAACTGTTCTTCACGAATAACAATCAGGGGCCATAGAACTTCGTTCCACGATCCCATAAATGTAATGATACCCACCGTGAGTAAGGCAGGAATGGCATTGGGCCATAATATTTTAAATAAAATTTGTAATTCGTTACACCCATCAATTCTTGCTGCATCGATGAGATCCTGAGGAATACTCATAAAATATTGTCTGAACATTATAATCCCGAAAGTATTCAATAAATATGGCACTATCAAAGAGAGATAAGTATCAACCCAACCGAACTTAACCATTAAAATATACTGGGGAATAAGCGTAATCTGAAACGGGAGAGTCATTGTAAAAATGATGATATAAAATATTAAGGTTCTTCCCCGAAATTGGAGGCGCGACAATGCATACCCGACCATGGAACCGAATACCAAAACCCCGAGAGTAACAGATAAAGATACCAATAAACTATTGAAAAGGGATCTGAATATTGGGATTTTTTGTACAACTTGTTGATAGTTGTGCGTGGTAAAGGCCGAGGGTAAGAAAGTTAATTTACTGAGGTCAGTCTCAGGAGCCAGGGAAGCACTTAGCATCCATAAAAACGGATACATAAACAACAACACGCCAAAAAGCAAAAAAAGATATAAAACTGCTTTCTTCATGTTTATATCCCAGCATCCTTTTCAACAAATCGTTTCTGAATTGCAATAACAGTCAGAATTAAAAGGGCGAAGAAAAAACCGAGGGTGGCTGCGTAACCCATATGATAATAAAAAAATCCCTGTTTATAAATATACAGGACGGCAGAGAGAGTACTATTCAAAGGACCCCCGCCTGTTAGAATATAGGGTTCAATAAACAATGAAAATCCACCAATAGTAGATAAAATAACTACTAAAAATACGGTCGGATTAATACAGGGAAGTGTAATATGCCAAAATTTTTGCCACTCGCTAGCCCCATCCAAATCAGCAGCTTCATAATAATGTGGGGGGACACCTTGTAATCCCACTAAGAATAGAACAATATAGAGCCCAACATTTTTCCAGGTAGCCATAATCGCGATCGACGGCATGGCCATTTCTGTAGAAACTAACCATTTCACTTTTCCTAAACCCAGGTAGACTAGAATTCGATTTAGAAGCCCCGTATCAAATCCATAAAGTTGCTCCCACAACATTGTCACAACAACTCCGGATACGACTACGGGAAGGAAAAATGCCGCTCTAAAAAATCCTTTAAGTATAATTTTCTGATTCAATAATTCTGCAAAAAATAGGGCAACAATAATTTGTAAAGGAATATGGATCAACAAGAACACACATGTGTTAAAAACTGCCCGAAAAAAAAGACGATCATGAAATAGATGATTGAAATTATCCAAGCCAACAAATTCCATTGACCCTATGATATTCCATTTGTGAAACATGAGAAAAAATGAGAATAGTACTGGAAAAGCGATGAAAGTTATGAAATGAATAATGTAAGGGGAAACCATTAGGTAAGCGGTTAAACTTTTCTTGGGTAATTTCATTCTGTAAATACTCTTAGTCACCAGATTATATTTACTTTAAAAGTAGTTGGGCAGCTTGCGCTGCATTTTTTACCGCCTCTTCTGGGGTTTTTACACCATATATCACACAAGCTTCATATTCCTGTGAAAGCACATCAAAAATCTCCTTTAGTACCGGACATGAATCTGTGCCCCTAACATAAGGGGCCTGTTTGGCGAAAGGAATCATCCTGGGATTTTCTCTGAAGTACTCAGCAAAATATTCATCTTTGAACAAATTTTGTCTTCGTGGTAATTGATGTGTTCGTTTTAAAAAATGCAAATCACCTTCTTTCCGCAACATGAATTTCAAGAATTTCCAAGCAAGTATTGGATCTTTACAGGTATTAAAGATTACAATATTCTTTGGATCAGCATAAGTATATATATTTCCTACAAAATCATCTGGAACAGGCATATGATGAAAGGCATATTCAAATCCTTCCGGTTTGAATTTTTCATATTGTCGTATCGTCCAGGGACCGGTAAAACGCGTGGCTATAACGCTAGCCAGAAATGCATCACTTCGTGCACCGAGCCTCTCTTTCGGTAAATAATTTTTTTCATACGAAATCTTTAAAAATTGAAATGCTTGTATCGCATACTCATTATCAAAGGTAATTTCATTACCTTCGACTAATGGCGCTCCCCCCGAAGCGGCCAAATATAAGGGATAAAAATCAAAAAATCTTTGGTACCATATATTAAGTACTTCACTATATCCAATCCAACGATCCACATAACCATCACCATCAGCATCACGTTGAAATTTCTGGCCAGCGTCCAAATATGCACTATATGTTGAGGGTGGATTAGTATATCCTATTTCTCTCAAAAGACTTTTGTTATAAACCATCATTATGGGATTAATTTTCCAGGGAATTTGATAAATGTGGCCGTCCGAGGAGATTACTTCAGAGACGGTTGCACTATCACAGCGGTCATAAATAAAGTCGAGAAAACCGGGTAGCGTATCCAAGGGGACCAGAACACCAGACTGTGCGTAAAACTCCACGTCTCCCTGCCACATATTTGAGTAAATATCGGGGGTTGTTTTTCCGACTACCGCTGCAAGGATAATTTCTTCGCTGGATCTACCCTCGGGTACAGGTTGATATTTTATTCTGATTTGTGGATTTAAAGTGGTCCATTCGTTAACAATAGCTTTGGCAAACTCAATTTCATAAGGATTATTAGAGGACCAATACAAAATTTCTTTTTTTGATTTATCATCAATCCGTTGACATGAACAGGTAAGTATAAAAAAGTAAAGAGTGAAGTATGCAATCCACCTTAGAAAATACACTGAAAACTCAATTATAATAAGTTAACTGATTATGTCTTTAGCTCCGCATATAATTAGGAGATTGCTTCGCTAACGCTCGCAATGACAGGGACAGGTCTTCATTGCATTCCTTGCAATGATAAAATATGTGAATTTTTCAGAATTTATTTATTAATTAGTTGAGTCACGAAATAATTATACATCTTCAAATAAATTATTAGAACTTAAGTATCAGGGAATATCTCTGTACATTTTCAAGTCTACCGAAATCTGCATATG
>CBDUVK010000140.1:0-7525 GCA_965370645.1 uncultured bacterium | reverse complement strand
TACATTAGTTTCGTATGTGTAGAATATAGAAATAATTTTTAATTATGTCAATGAAATCCTGGTTGGATTGTTAAAAAATAAAATGTAAAATTTAGGATTATTGCATATCAGCGTAGGAATTTTGTGGGTAATTCTCAAGATGTGAAGTGGTTTGTTTATGGTTCTGGTGACTGATTTTGTATCTCGGTACGAAAACGATTAGAATTATATTCTGTTTACTAAAATACTATGTAATTTTAATATTGTAGGGATTTGATTACCAAATCCCTACAATATTTCCCAATAAAATACCCTTATTTCAAAAACATCATCTTACGGGTTAGAGTCAGATTTTCTTCCCCGTGGATGGTGAACTGATAAAAATAAACCCCACTGGCCACCGTGTGACCTCCACTATCTTTTCCATCCCAACTAATTTGATAGCTCCCGGCCTGCTTGAATCCACTAACCAAAGTCTGAACTTCCTGACCAGTAATATTAAATATATTCAGTGTAATATCCCCGGATTTAGCTAATTGATAAGAAATTGTTGTGGTCGGATTGAAAGGATTGGGAAAATTTTGATAAAGTTCATATTTGTCCGGTAAGGTGGTCTGACCAGGTTCAATGGGGGTTCCGGGATTATTCCAGGCATTAAGGGCATTATCTGCGTTGGTTTCTAATTCACTCAGGCTATTTCCTCCGACGATCGCAAAAACAACGGTGCGGGTACCTCCGGCAGGAATGCTGATCGGTCCCTCCGATAATAATGTCGAGATGTCCACGTTTTCCAGATTTTGAGTCTGCAATCCATTGCTCAAGAAATCCCATTTTTCCTGATCGGTAAAACCATCGTATAATTCAGCTGGATTGTCGACAGAGCGGTATGAAATATTTGCATTACTGCTGAGTAACCGGGTGGCGGCCAAGCGGGTGGGCGAACTCGCGCTATTTTGCGCATACCCCATATTGCGGCTGGCATCAAATCGGGCATAATCATTGGCATCCAAATTTATATCCCAATCGAAAAACAGACCAACATATAAACTGGAAATGGTGTTTGCGGTTGGATTGGTGATTTCATAAGCCATAATGATATAACCATTCTGACCCGAACTGGTATCGGCATAGGATTTCTGCTGAATTTCAAGTCCCAGTGGATTGGCAGCCAATGAATCGACCATTAAAATCGATCCTTCTTCAGTGGTGAATGAACCCGGTGAAACAATAGTGAGTACTTCCTCAGCAGCCGGTTTGAAATCATCATCCTGGGTCTGTCCGTCTCCACCCCGGATACAGTCGGACACAGTACTGGTGCCGGTCCCCAGCATTAATCCACCTTCGAATAGAAAATCCTGACCGTTATATACAAATCCGACTCCCGGAGAAGCGCCGTTGAAACCGACATAGCCAATATTCCCCTGGGTTGTGATGGCTGTCTGGAGCAGACCGGTATCGTGTACCCGGAATTGCGGGGGATTTACCACAAATTCCAGATAATCCCGATCACTATAACTACCATCACTGATATCAACAATAAATCTAAGCACGTAACCATCAGGAACACCACTTCCAACCTGAAATTGAAAAGGAACCAGCAGTGTATCTCCGGTATTGAAGGTTGCCACGTTTCCGGTTCCATTCGTGATGGTGATGTTATTGTCATTTTCTGTAAATGTAAAAGTTACATTGCTGGTATTTGCAAGGTAATTTGTGAAGTCAATATCTGCATCTATAGTTTCCCCGGCGTTAATGATCCCATCACCACCACTATCAGTGAAGGATTGATCCACTAACCGGATAGCAGGATGTGTAAATTCCGTGACAGCCTTGAGGGCATCAATTCGTCCCTTTCCCAGCAAACCTGCATACGATGGGTTGGCGGCATCGATGTTTACCGAAGTTACCCGGAGTTGTTCCCGCAATTGATCCACATTCCAACCGGGATTCTGGGTTTTTACCAGGGCTGCTAAACCGGCAGCCATTGGACTGGCCATTGATGTGCCACTCCAGAAAGTACTTTGGTAATTGTTGTTTGGGGTAGTGCTGAGAATGCTTACTCCAGGAGCAAAGACATCTACCGTAACGCCATAATTAGAAAAACTGGCTTTCAGATCGCTGTTTCTATTGACCGCCCCCACAGATAATACATGATTGTAATTTGATGGATAGTGGGGGATGAGATCATTATTTTGACCGTCATTACCGGAAGCCGCTACCACCAGCACCCCATTTTCATGGGCAAAATTAATTACGTCTTTCTCAAAATTTGAAGGTGCGCCTGCGCCTCCCCAACTGCAGTTGATGATTTGTGCACCATTCGCAGCTGCATAAGTAATTCCCTCATAACCGTACAAAATTGAACGATCTACGCTGGGATGAGCGGCGTTGACCGGCATCAGAGTGGCATTCCAGCTAATGCTGGCTACCCCAATACTGTTGTTGGTAACACCGGCCATGGTTCCTCCCACATGCGTTCCGTGGGCGGCACTCTGTGGGGTAGCAGGATTGCCGGTGGGATCATTGGTATTATTGGAGAAATTCCATCCATGAACGTCATCGATAAAGCCGTTGTTATCATCATCAATGCCATTCCCGGGAATCTCTCCGGGATTTTCCCAGATATTATCCAACAGATCCTCATGGTCCCAATCCGTTCCACCATCTACTACTGCAGTAATGATATTCCCTTGTTCTCCCTTAATGATTCCCCAGGCTGTATCAGCCTGCACATAGGGGAATTGTGCCATTTGTGAGTAATAAAAATCATTGGGGGTATCCAGCAGAGGATATACGTATTTTGGTTCAGCATATTCGATATTAGGATCAGCAGAGAAATCTTCCGCGACCTTTTGCGGGTGCTCTCCATTTTGATAGTAAAGGTAAAAAATACGTTTTAATCCTGTCCTTTGGACTGGAATTGAGGAATCTAAAAATGGAAAGGTTCCTTCCAGATTGAAGCCCTGATAACGGGCGATTTTACTGTCAATAGAGGGTATTTGGGTCACCGAACCACTGATAGATGTTGCAGCTGATGCCTTAAATTTCAGAATAACCATACCCGGTACAACCTGGCGCGAGTCAGATGGAGTACTCGCATCCTGCGACTCAATTTTCTTATGATATGAAGCTGCCTGACCTTGCTTGCCTTGGTTGGCAGCCATGGCACAGAAACTAAAAAAGACTAATAGAATTAATCCCAAAACTGCATGAGAAGATTTTCCAACTGTCGCTGATTTATTCGATCTCACGATGATATACTCCTTAGATTTATGGATCAGTTTCACAGATTATTGAAGTTAACTCAATTTCATAAATTAAGATGCATTAAAATAGAAAAAGTATCAATTTTTTACTCATTTGAGATTTTTTCTTGTTGTATAATTTTATAGAATAAACTTTAATATGATTAGTTCCTTAGTCCCCAATTGGGCTGGTTGTCTTTGCGAGACAGGGAAGTCGCGGCAATCTCCGTAATCTCTGGTTGATTCCAGGGAGAGATAGTATCTCAAAAATCATAGGGAGATTGCTTCGTCTCCCGCACTTAAAATATTAAGTGCGGGGTCCTCGCAATGACACGCATTTTATTATCATGTAATATTTATTGAAATTCAATTTTTTTCGTGCTCAGAGCTATTATCGTAAATTTTAATCTATAAATTTAGTAATTCCCTTAACGGAGAAAGAGTATCGCGATACCTGCGACGGCAATACCCGCACCCATGATAGCTCGCCAGCTGGGTTTCTCTTTCTCGATAGCAATGACCATGGGTATCATGATCACCGGCATGGTGGACATTAAGGTTGCCGCGATCCCAGTCTGAGTATATTTTACCGCTACCAGGGAGAAAGTTACCCCAAGATACGGGCCAAATATAACCCCGATCAGCATCCATTTTATGGCAGACCTGTCCTTTGAAAAGACTTTAATGGGACCTTGAACCTGACCGGTGAGCAGGGAAAGAGGCCATAAAATAAGAGTAGCACCAATCATTCGAATCAGTGTGGCCAGGAGAGGATGAATATCTGAGATGAGTCCCTTCTTCGCTAAAATCAAACCAGCTGCTTGACCCAGAGCGGCCAGTATTCCCCATATCACACCCTGCAATGAGATACGCCGTCTCACTCCGCTGGCATCCGGTGTTCTCTCGGCTACTACCCAGACAACCCCCACAATAGTTATTGTGATACCCAATATTCCAAGCGGGCTGATAATTTCGTACAGAAAAAAGTAGGCCAGAATTGCTGCCATGGGTGGGGCCAGCGCCATCAGGATCATACTCATACGGGCACCGATCAATACCATGGCCTGAAACAGAAAGGTATCCCCGATTGCCAGACCCACAACACCGCTGGCGGTTAACCATAATATGATGTCATAGGAAATATGAATCTCTCCCCAGAACAAAAAGTAAGTCAGACTCAACAGGATCAAAGCAGCAGGTAGACGATATAAATTGACCTGCAGGGCACCCAGGCGCCGGCTTGCTGTTGTGAAGGCAATTGAGGTAAGAGACCAGCATATAGCGGTAGCCAGTCCGGCGATTTCTCCTAGGTATGGCAAATGGCATCCAATTTTTAAGATTTAATATAGTCTATAAACCGGGGAGCATGAAGGCGGAAATTAGATTTAAATTCAGATGATTACAAAAGGTGTATGAATTAAATATTGAATGAGGTATGAGAGAAGAATCCGTTTGAAAGTTATCTTTAATTATCAAACTGAAACATTAAGAAATAATTCTGAAAAAAAAGATCCACTCTTTTGACTTTTAGCGACAAAACATTTAAATTGAAAAACCTCAAAAGAAAGTATCTATGATGAGGAGTGAATTTACATATCAGTTTTTACCTTATACCACTATCCGGAATAGACATTGTCATTTTCTCCAGACGACGTGTAATTATATCGTAGACATATATATAGGTGTTTGATGATTACTCGCTCTCGTATATTAAATTACTGCTTCATATTATTATTTGTTTTTGATGGGCTCCTTCTTTCACAAATTCTGCAGGAAAATTTAGGTTTAACCAATAAGCATATCATGTCCATAGGTATCTATATTTATCAGATACAAGCCGGTCGCGAAATTAAATCCGGAAAAATGCTGTTGCTCAGATGAAAATCGCAACATTTTAATGAATTCATCGTAAAAGAAATATATCTTATTGGAGGAAAGGATCATGTTTCGAAATAAGATATCCAAACCTACCTTTGAATTCTATTACCTGACCCAACTTACAAAGCAAAAAATCAAACCACTCAGTCGCTGGGAGAAACCTCTATCTAGAAAACAGTTTCAATGGCTAAAAAAAAATGGACTTCAGGTTGATACCATACTCCGAAAAACAGTCAATGGTAATAAGATCTATGAAACCGTTTTTAGTCTTTCCAGCCACTATCTGAATTTTTATCGACGGCGCTTTCAGGCAAGTGTGCTCAACAAAACCTCACAAACCCAGACATTGGAAGGTTTCTTATTCGGATATCCATCCTGCTGTGTGAAACAATTTGTCGAAAAATCCTATGTGAAGAACGAACTGCCCCCGGATGAGCAAGAAAAGTTGTTTCACTGGGCCTGTCCCGGTTGCCGCTCCACCCCCCAGTTATTGCCTTATTACCAAAAAATTTATGATGATACGTTAGAATGGTATCGAACAGAATTTAATCACCGAAACAGCGATCAACTCAGTTCTATCGGAAAGCTATCCTGGGCTGCAGCTTTAACTCTATTTCTATCTTCTGCCTCGCTGCCGGCACAGGTGATTCCGGATAGCAGCCATTATATTCCGGTTCCTCAGGACCTGGATCAGGACTACCTCTCCGATGCGGAAGAAGTATATGTGGGCAGCAATTTCTTTGATGCCTATACCCTACCGGGAATTACTGATAATCTCTATTGGACCGGATATTTCAAAGCCATGATAGACGCCCTTCCAACCACACCACAAACCAACCAGCCTTATCGTGAAGATTACTATATGTATGGCCTGGAAACCTGCCAGAAATGTGGTGTGGAGGTTAATATGGGCTATGTCAGGATTATTAATCCCATGCGACAGATGCAGCTGGATATTCCATTCATTGGATTACATTTTCTTGATTACCATTGCTTTTCATATGAGGGGAACCTTCATACGGGTCGGGTAAATCTGGACAGTTTGAAACAAATTTTGTTTCCATATCAATCCATGCATATGCTTCCTGTTACCGGGGATACTGATCAGGATGGGTTGACAGATGCCGAAGAGGACAGTCTCTATTTCGATGCAAACAACGCAGATACCAACGGAGATAGCCTTCCCGACGGTGCAGAAGTGGCAGAACAGTTGATTCGCCTGTTTCCTAAGCTCAAAGAGCAGGGTGATCAAATTCATAGCCATTTTGTCTATCAACCGGTTTTTGGAGTTGAAAACTGTACCATCTGTGGAGCCACTCATAATATGGGTTATATTGAATTCCACAATCCGGAGAATGGAAAGACTTATCAAATTCATTTCAATGGTTTGCACGCTTTGGCGCATGGCAGCTTTGCCTACGATGGCAGCACATCACCTAATCAGCGGGCTGATGCCGTGGAGTTATATCGAACCATGAAAACCCATTCCCTTCATATTCAGAATGACAGTGATCAGGATGGATTGACTGATGATGAGGAGCTTTATTTTGGATTTGATCCCAATCTTATGGATAGTGACGGGGATGGTATCTGCGATGGTATGGATCTTGCCATCCAGATGAATACAGTCCTGGATAGTTTACCAACTCAATATGTTCCAAACGGGCCTTATATCATTCATCACTACACATTTGGGCACTGGAATTGCTTGCTTTGCGGAAAAGATGTGAATATGGGATTCATGGAACTTTTTAATTCTGCCATATCGCCGGATCCAATCATTATCAGTTATTATGCCCATCATTTTCTCAAGAAGGGTAGCTTTGCCTATGAAGGCCGGATTGAATATGGACAGTGGCTGGAAGGACGGCTCGATCCAATCATGTTGGCAGAACATCTTGAAATAGTAGTGAATCAGGCAACGCCAAATCCCCGAATTGTTGGGCAAACATTTGTTCTAAAGCAGAATTATCCCAATCCCTTTAATAGTGAAACGGTCATTGGATTATACATACCACAAAATTCATTTATCGAATTGTCCATATACAATATCCTGGGTGAAAATATCCGTACACTGCATAAGGATAAAATTTCTCAAGGACATCATACTTTTCGCTGGGATGGAACCAACAATGCAGGGAAACAACTCCCAAGCGGTATTTATTTTTATCAATTACATTCAGGGCAGGATCTTACTACTAAAAAAATGTTTTTGTTGAAATAGCTCCGGAATTAAGTGTTTGTAAATAAAAAAGGCGGCCCGACAGCCGCCTTTTATTAACTCAATTCCTTCCCCAAATCATATAGAGGAGAAGCCTCACAGAGCTTTTTCACTTCCTGTTTCACATACCTGTAGATGTCTTCGTTCTCAATATTCTTCAAAACTCTATCTATAAGTTGAGCGACCTGTTTCATCTCATTTT
>CBDUVK010000139.1:0-7568 GCA_965370645.1 uncultured bacterium | reverse complement strand
AGGTAATCTTTTGACGTGAATTGCCGAAAATGAAAAGAGGTTTTGATCGTAGTTTATATTTAAAAAGGTAATCATTACGTTTTGCAGTTAAGAATATTCTATCATCCATATGGCCAGAAAAAGTGAAACTAGAAAGACCAAAGCCCAGCTGGTTGGCGAAATTGAAAAGCTCCGAAAGATAGTCTTGGAGCTAAAAAACCAGACTGAAGAGACTTCTGTTCAGACTCCTCAATCTATATCAGAAACAAACATAAGAAGTCTGATGCATCTGGGTGTCTGGTATATGCAAATCCCTTCCCGTCGTTTTTCTGTTTCCTCAGAAATCTCCCACATCTTATGCAAAACGAGTAAAGAAGGATGCCGGTCTTATGATAACTATCTGAAAACAATTCATCCCGATGATAGAAAAACAGTTAGAGACGGGGTGGATCAAATCCTGAAAAATCAAAAGCCTTTTACTATAAGTGTAAGACATATGGTATCTAAGAATACCAGTATTCAGACCGTTACGCAGGTTAATTACTTTGAAATTAGTAAAAAAAGCGCCTTACTTACAGGTCTCGTTGTGGATATCACCCAGTTCCAAAAAGCCACTTTAAGCCTGGAACAAGAGAATAACAGATATCGGCAACTATTTGAATTATCGCCTACCGGTATAATCCTGGAAGATGAGAATGGTATCATCATTGATGTTAATCCCTCTTTTTGCCGTTCTCTGGGGTATGTTAAGGATGAACTGGTTGGACAAAATGTTAAGATTCTTGCACATCCTGATGTTCAACACCAGGTCAACGACAACATCGATCAACTTCTGGACGGTAAGCTTTTAAGGCATAATGAAAAAAGTATCCGCAAAGACGGAACTATCTGTTTTATGGAACTAAGCGAAACAAAGGTCCGCTTGCCCAATGGTGAAAATGGTATATTATGTATCGCTGAGGATTATACAGAAAAGTTGAAGGCTCTGGAAGAGCAGGTCTATAAGGAAAAACTGCAGGGCGTCCTGGAAATGGCAGGTGCGGTTTGTCATGAATTAAATCAACCTCTAACCACCATCTTCCTGACCAGTGATCTCATGTTGGATTATCCTAAGAAAGAAAACCTGGATAAGTTGACGGCGGTTATTAAAAATGAAGCCATTCGAATCAGCAAAATCACCGAAAAGTTAATGCGCGTCACCAAATATGAAACACGCGATTATATTAATGGAACAAAAATTTTTGACCTTGACAAGGCAGCTGAATCTCCACCAAAAGAATAATGGCATGCCCCTGGAGAACATGCCATTAATATCCATATTTCAAAAATGATTATGTTGTTTGATAGAGATGAACATCTCTCTGGGGAAAGGGAATAGAAAGACCTTCCTTATCGAAGGTGAGTTTCACATTTTCCTGCATATCAAAATACACTCCCCAATAATCGGCTGAATTTACCCAGACCCGTACAGTCAGGTTCACTGAACTATCCCCCAGTTCTGATACAACTACGAGAGGCTCCGGTTCTTTTAATATCCGCTGATCTTCATTAATCAGACCATTTAAAACTTTTTTTGCCTTAGCAATGTCATCCTGGTATCCAATCCCGAATACCATATCAACCCGGCGTTGGGTTTCCGCTGAAAAATTGGTTAAACTTCCGCTGGAGACTGGTCCATTGGGAATAATTATCCTTTTATTATCCGGGGTCTTCAGGACTGTATTAAATATTTGTATGGAATGAACAACCCCAAGGTAACCTTGTGTTTCAATGAAA
The DNA here is from genome assembly GCA_965370645.1 of uncultured bacterium. Classification (GTDB taxonomy): domain Bacteria; phylum Calditrichota; class Calditrichia; order RBG-13-44-9; family RBG-13-44-9; genus RQOF01. The sequence goes on along the minus strand of CBDUVK010000139.1, from coordinate 5,813 downwards.
TCTCCAACTTTGAAGGGTTTGAAGAGAAGTATCAATACACCCCCGGCAAAATTAGCCAGACTGCCCTGAAGAGAAAGTCCAACTGCCAGACCAGCGGCACCGAGAAGAACCACGAAAGAGGCGGTGGCTATGCCAATCATCGAAGCGACACTGACGATCAAGACAGCTTTCAATAATACACTGACCAGGCTTCCCAGGAATTTCCGCAGAGATTCATCGGTATGTGCCTTTTCCATGCCCTTGTCAATGGCGCGAACAATCATTTTAATGACGCGCAAACCAATAAATAGTACTATCAGAGCTAATAAAACTTTGGGGGCATACATCATAGTCAATTCTATTGCCTTCTCCCAATAGACTTCTAAATTTTGCATAGGTCCTCCTTTAGATTAATAGATTAAAAGATTAAATATTATAAAGCATATCAGATCAACAGAGAATAAAATATAACCGTAAAGGACGAAAATCTTCACAGAGCGATATTTTAACTCCAGGAATATGATAATTCGGAAAAGCGGCGGGTATCAATAACAATGAATGCTATTTTCTATCGCCTTCCTGAGCGGCATGAATATATGAAATCTATAAAGTTTAAACTACTACTACTTTAACTTTTTAAAACCCTAAAATCATTCACAGTCGGAAGCCGTGTGGTCTGCTATTTTATCCGATAGAATTCAATCCGCCTGTTTTTGGATCGGCCTTCACGGGTATTATTAGGTGCAATGGGTTTATCCGGTCCGAAACCCTGAGTGCGAACCCGGGCTGCATCGATACCCTTGTTGATCAGATAAAGTTTTACCGCATCAGCACGCGCTTTGGAAAGTCTCATATTGGTCTGGTATGAACCGGTAATATCCGTATGACCTCTTATTTCTACTTCAATATGCGTATTATCGCGCAATGTTCTGAATGCCTTATCCAGAATCACTCTGGAATTGGCAGTAAGCGAAGAGCTTCCCGTCGCAAAATATACTCCTTCCAAAACAATCACTTCGCCTTTTTCAACCGCTATTTCAGGTTTGATATCGGGACATCCATCTTTGTCTTCATAACCATTTAATGTCTCACGGGTATCGACTCCATCGGCCACAGTCTGGTCTGTGCCGGGACATTCATCAGTCGAATCCGGTACAGTATCCTCATCATTATCAAGATCGGGAGCCCCGTCTGTATCCTGGAAATTATCGACATCCTCTGCCTCATTGGGAGCTGCATCATCCACATCGAGAATACCATCACCGTCATTATCCGGATCGGGAACACCATCTTCATCCTCAAATCCATCCAGATCTTCCGGAATCATCGGTGCCCCGTCTTGTGTATCAGGGACTCCATCCATATCATTATCCAGATCAGGAGCACCGTCTGTATCCTGATATCCATCGAAATCTTCCGGACGCAGGGGATCGGCATCAGAACGATCAGGTATACCATCCCCATCAGTATCTTTTGCTTTGCCCAAATGAAGCGATAATCCCAGAGTTACACTTAAATAGGTATCTTTTAGCTCATCCCGGGCAATATCATCGATGTAATCCGTGAGGGTAAAATGATATAATCCTTCCAGATCAATTGAAAAAGCGTCGGAGATAAATATAGAGAATCCGCCGCCCACCGGGACACCTACCCTATTCTTCTCGTATACGCCGGCGGCATTATTTGGCAACGGGTATCCCAATTTATCAGTAGGATTAAAACGAAAATATTCACCACCCCCCATAACGTAGGGACTGAACACCGCTTTTTCAAGAGGACGCAGCTTCAGAAAAACTGCTGCACCTTCCATTTCAGTTTCAAAATATTCATTATTCTTGTCAGCCCTTAACCGACCATATAATACTGCAGCTTGAAATCCAACTGTCCTGTGAAGCCATAAATCCATTGACAACGCGCTATAAGGCCTAATTTGGTTATCATGAATTTCACCAAAGTAAGTTGCTCCACCACCTTTAACAGAAAAGGTTGCTTCCACTGACTTCCCGGACATGAACGATGATAACAATAAAATAAATGTGATGTATAGACGACTCACGCTTAAAGGCATATTTCCTCCGATTAACAAATTCTAAATTGAATAACAACAATCATATACCATATATTCGTTTATTTGCGTCTAATATTTAGTTTTTATTGAATTTTTGATATTTTTTCCCCTCCCGAACTGAAGCACCTGATCAGACACAGGATTGATTAATTCTTTTAATGATTTCAAATCAATTTTAAAATATATTGAAACTTGAATTATTTGGTATATGATGAACCAAATTTATATCCTTCTCAATTGTGTCGAGATAATAAACGATGCTAAATACGGAAATATTAAGGAGTAAAGAGTATGAGTACATATGTTCAGAAAAAGGATCTTGAAGTCTGGGCAAACTATTTACTGAATTATTCACTGGGCGGCATAAAGTCAGATGATATTGTCATGATTAAGGGGGAGCATGTCTGCTGGCCGTTGATATCCGTGTTACAGGATAAAATCTTCGCGGCCGGTGGAATTGCTGATATAAATCTGGTTGCCCCGGATAATGACCGCGGTAAGGTTTGGGGAGCCTCCATCGCCCGGCATGGGACGGTGGATCAGATTATGCAGGTACCACAATGGCATGAAAAACGGTATAAGGTAATGACTAAATATATTGAAATTCTGGGTGCCGAGTCTCCCAAATATTTCGAGGGACTCCCGAACGATAAACTCCAGGCGTTGATGAAAGCTGATGAGCCCTTTAAATCAATAAGACTGATCAAACCCTGGGTGCTTACCCTCTACCCAACCCAGGGATTTGCTGATCTGGAAGGTATGAGCCTGGAGGATTACACCCAGGTCATTGTAAACGCTTCCACTATAGATCCAACTTATTTGGAGAAAGTGGAAGGGGATATCTATGACATCATGAAAAAAAGTGAAATCATAAAAATCCAGACCCAACATCCCAAAACAGGTCAAATGTTGGAGCTGCAAATGGATATAGGGGACCGCAATATTGTTAAATGTACCGGGGAGCGAAATTTTCCGGACGGGGAGGTATTCACCAGTCCGGATTCCAACAGTGTGGAAGGCAAAATTTTTGTGGATTTGCCTGTTTTTCAAGGCGGAACTACTATCAAGGGGATATTTTTACACTTTGAAAAAGGGATCATCACCCGCTATGAAGCTGAGCAGGGTTTAGATGCTTTGAGAAATGTCATTGAAACAGATCAGGGATCTCACCGTTTAGGTGAAGTCGCACTGGGAATGAACCAGGGAATCCAAACAGTACTCAAACACCCGCTTTTTGTGGAAAAGGTTGGCGGTACCCTTCATATCGCCATTGGAGCCAGTTATCCGGAATGTTATGTGAATGATCCCCAATCGGCTCAGGGTAAAAAACAGATGGAAACGCTAACAGAAAAAGGCATTTTGAATAAATCAGCACAGCATGTGGATATCGTTACCGATTTTCGATCCGGAGGAGTGGGCAGAGCAGTTTATCTGGATAATACCCGGTTAGCAGTTAAGGACAATGTTTGGGTAGTCCCAAAGTAAGGCAATGGGTTTATAAATCTCTACATCCCTGACTGTTGGAAAATCCACAAAATTTTAGTGATATTGGAAAGGGACATTGTCAGATGAAAAAAACTGTCTGCATTACCGGAGCAAGCGCAGGTTTTGGTGAAAGTTGCGTGAGACGTTTTGCAAAGGGAGGAAAAAAGCTCGTCCTGGTCGCCCGGCGCCTGGAGCGTCTGCAGCAATTGCAAAATGAATTGGGTGGCCCTAAAATGATACATATAGTTCAGCTGGATGTGCGTGACAAAAACCTGGTGAAAAAAGCATTTGAATCTCTCCCAGCTGATTTCAGTGAAATCGACCTCCTGATTAATAGTGCCGGATTAGCACTGGGTGTGGAGTTCGCATATGAGGCAGATGTGGAAAACTGGGAGACGATGATAGATACCAACATAAAGGGCCTCGTTTATTGCACCCGGGAGATATTGCCCGGGATGGTCAAGCGAAAATCCGGCTACATAATGAATGTCGGATCAACAGCCGGGAACTGGCCGTATCCGGGTGGCAATGTTTATGGTGCCACCAAGTCTTTTGTTCAGCAATTTTCACGCAATTTGCGGGCAGAACTCGTTGGAAGGGGTATCAGAGTTTCAAATATTGAGCCGGGATTGGCAAGAACGGAATTCTCAATCGTTCGCTTTAAAGGAGATAAAAACCGGGCCTCAAAAGTGTACGATGGGACAGATCCATTGACCGGCGAGGATATTGCGGAGATCGCCTGGTGGCTATATAACCTCCCACCCCATGTCAATGTGAATACACTGGAGGTCATGCCTACCTGTCAGGCCTGGGGACCCCTGGCCATCGATCGGAAATAATCTGTGCCTGTTCATTCTGTTTGGCTGTTCAGATTTCGAACAGGTGGATTCTATTCATCATCAAAAGTGAATTGATGTTATTTTATGGAGAGCTATAGTTATCATTTTAAAAGAACCTTAAAACTGGCTTATCCGGTCGCCATAGGCCAGTTAGGTCACGTCATGCTGGGTGTGGTGGATAGTATGATGGTTGGTCGGGTCAGCGCAGAATCACTTGCAGCGGCTTCTCTCGTGAATGGACTGGTCTTCTTAGTGGTGGTCTTTGGCCTGGGAATGACATTAGCAATTACACCGCTGGTCGCCATTGCCCGGGGGAAAGATGATTTCAAACGGTGTGGTATCATTCTTCGCCAGGGTTTGCTGATCAACTTTGTTGTTTCTCTCTTGTTGAGTATTTTAATCTATATTGCTGCCGATCTCATTTTTTTCCTGAATCAGCCCGCAGAAGTTGCGCGCCTGGCTGCATCCTATACCAAGATATTGAGTTTTTCAATTGTGCCCTTCATGCTTTTCCAAAATTACCGGCAATTTATTGAAGGACTTCAGTATACCAAACCGGCGATGTATATCATGCTCATTGCCAACGGGGTGAATGTCTTTGGAAACTGGATCTTTATTTATGGAAATCTGGGATCTGATGCCTACGGGCTTGATGGCGCCGGCTATTCCACACTTCTGACCCGGGTGTTTATGGCCACCTCGATGATTTCCTATGTTATTTTATCGAGGAAATTTAAACAATATGATCCATCCCTAAAATTCAGAAGTATCAACCGGTCCATCATAAAAAAGCTGCTTAACATCGGCATACCTACCGGTTTTCAGCATATGTTTGAAGTGGGTGCCTTTGCTTTCTCTGCGGTGATGATCGGATGGCTGGGTAGTAAACCCCTGGCTGCCCATCAAATCGCACTAAGTATGGCATCGATTACTTTCATGTTTATCCTGGGAATTTCCGCTGCAGGAACCATTCGGGTGGGCAATGCGGTGGGCCGGCAAAACAAAGAAGACGTGAGAAACTCCGGTTTTTCAGCCATTTTAATGGCAGCTGGGATCATGGCCATATTCGGAAGCTGTTTTATCATTTTCAGAAATCTACTGCCGTTGCTTTATATCAATGATCCGGAAGTGATCACGCTGGCAGCATCCCTGCTGGTAGTGGCAGCAATCTTTCAGATCTCAGATGGAGTTCAAGCCGCAGGCCTGGGGGTTCTCAGGGGAATAACGGATGTAAAAGTACCCATGTTCATCAGTTTTGTCGCCTACTGGATTCTCGGTTTTCCGATCGGGTACTTACTGGGATTTACGTTTAAATTAGGAGCTGTGGGAATATGGATCGGATTACTCACCGGATTAACAGTGGCAGCCATATTTTTTACGCTGCGATTTCATTTGAAGACGCGGATAAAAGAGGATTTAGGGTAGAGGATTTTGGATTTAGT
>CBDUVK010000138.1:0-7569 GCA_965370645.1 uncultured bacterium | reverse complement strand
CGCTATGCTCAGAATGACAAATTTGGCTATTTTGCAGAACTCTATGTGTATCAAACTGGGCAGCTGATTTTGAACTTGCAATAATTTTATGATAATATTAACTTTAAAATCAATTGAAAAAAGGAATTATACATGCTAGAAAAAGTGATTGACAACATTATCGCGAAAATAACCAAGGAAGTGGTTAATCCACAGATGAATCAAATCCCCCTTAACTATCTCATGACCTGCAAAATTCCGGATTCCGTGAAGCATTTCTTCGATCAGGAGGTCGAGATCTGGTTGCGGGAGGAGAGCGATCGATTTACCACAAATGAGCAATTCAATTATGATGCCCCTGAGATACGGGTTTTAATCGATAAAATTTTTGACATACTCAAACAAACCGCAACTTTTCATGGCAGCAAGTTCAACCAGTTACTGGAAAGGGCAATTAAGTTAGAAGTAAATTATCTACTGAATCCCCATCAAACGCTGACACAATTTTTGTTCAAGAACAACCCGGTGGTTACCACCATGGAAGTATACGACATGTTGAAATATTTCGAAAAATTTCAATATTACAAGGATGCATTAACCGATTATTTCAACCTGAAGTATCTACGAGAAATTTCGCAAAACCAGTTCGAGGAACTGATTACAGGAATAGACAAGCAGGTGTTTTCTAAAGATCCCCTCAATACAACTCTTCAAACCGTGAAGACCATTGTTAATTTTATGAATGAGGGACGCGAACCATCTGAAACAGTCCCCATTGAAATTCTATTGAAAGCTTTTGAAGATCGAAATCTGGTGCAGTATCAGAAATTGATTGAAGCTGAAGCACAAAAAGGAGTTCAGGATATTTCATTCGCCAATCTGGAAATCTTGCTTCGTACCGGTCAACTGGAAGGCCCGGCTGTAGAGACAATAGCACCCGAGCCTGAAATCTCGGTTGAGGAAATAGCGGATATCGAAACCGAGAAACCAGAAGTTACGGTAGAAGATATCTCTGTTGAAGCAACCGCGGACCTCCCGCCTCTGGAGGAAGTTACCCGGGAAGAAGAGGAAGAAGAGGAGGCAGAGGAAGAAGAAGAGAAAGAAGTTGTAGAGGTTGCGGACGATAGAGAAGTGATTGAAAGCTATCAACCACCTGCTGTGACAGAGGAGGTTGAAGTTCCGCGGGAAGTTACTCCTCCGCCCGCAAAGGAGGTTGAGGAAGTACCCCAACCCGATGCAGAAGCGACTCCCCAGGAGGCGCCAGGAAATGGACATGCTGCCGAGCAACTGGCAGATGTGGTATCAGACAAGATTAAGGGAAAATATTTGGAAGACATCAACATCCTTATCACATCCAAATACCAAAAAAAGTTTATCAAAAAAATATTCAAAAAGGACGACATTCGTTATTCAAAGTTTATCAATTATCTGAACCAATTGCCCTCCTGGAAAAAAGCCTCAGCAGCTATAGATGAAATGTTATATCAGACTGGGATAAATCCTTACTCCAGTATCGCGATTGAATTTTCAGATATGGTATACAACCGATATTTCCCGAAAGACAAAAAAGTCAACCGACAGGAATTTATGTAATTTGTAATTTTCACCAGGTCTTTAATTTCGGGTACCGGATTACCCCTTCAACTGTCACGTGAATGAATTCCATCTATAAATCATCTATCCTGATTATCGGTGGGGGAAGAGCAGGATCATCCCTCACTTATCATTTTCTAAAAAACAAGATCAGGATTATTTCTCTGGTAGAAAAAGATTCCCGGCGAATTAAATTCCTGAAGGATGAACTTCACTGGAAATTTATCAAGCGCCGTACCGATCCCAATCACTTACGTGAAGCCAAAATTATTCTGCTTGCCGTAAATGACGATCAGATTGGGAATTTAGCTAAACGTCTGGCCAATATTCCTGATGTCTGGGACAAAAAAACAGTCTTGCATTTATCGGGTGCATTACCATCAACATTACTGCATCCTTTAAAAAGCAAGGGAGCTAACACTGGCAGTCTTCACCCCATATTCTCCTTCGCCGCCGATCCAAGAGAGAACCCCGATTTTCAAAATAGCTGGTTCACACTTGAAGGGGGCCAGATTAACCCGCGGGATTTAGAAACCAAGTTAGCCATTAAGAAAGATCGAATAATCCCGATTAATAGTGAACAGAAACAAGCCGTTCATATCGCCTCGGTTTTCTATGCCAACTTTTTCATTGCCCTGGCAGACATGGGTTTGGAAATCCTGGATGATTCTAAGGCATTATCTTCCCACAAACTGCCCTTCTTTAAACCTTTAATTTTATCTACAATCGAAAACCTTACAAAACTAGGACCTGCTGATGCACTTACAGGGCCGCTGAGTCGGGGAGATTTTGACACCCTCAAACATCATCTAGAATATCTCGAGAAAAATCATCCCGGCCTGAAAGAGGCTTATCAGTTACTTGGAAAACGGTTAGCGATGCTGAGTAACCTGAGCAAAAAAGAAAAAGAAGAAATAATTAATCTCTTCAAATCAGCATAATCAATTTATCCCTCATTTTGAGAAAAATTCCGTAAATTTTCAATTAAAAACTGTTGACATTCACTGATCATTATTATAACTTTGATCAACTTCTTTTGAAACTCATAGTATGTAAATCCTTATTTTTACTTAAGATACAAAATCTCATTTTATTTGTTCAAATTTACGTCACACGCTTAAGCATGCAGGAGGTCTATGAATGGCAGTTCAAAATGATACGGGGAAGAAAACCGGAAATGGTGATATGCTGTTACCACTCGACCGGGACGAAACTTCATCCGATGAGTTTGATAATACAGGTCAGAGTTCCAAAAGAAAAAAGAAAATGAAGTTCAAAAATTTCTTTTCCAAACCCAATTTACATCCCTTTGACGAGATCGAATGGGAGACAAGAGAAGCACTTATTGTAAACGAAAAGAAAGAAGTGGTATTCAAGCAAAGTGACGTAGAAATTCCAAAGTTTTGGAGTCAGCTCGCTACCAATGTCGTGGTGAGTAAATATTTTCATGGTCAGTTAGGAACAGATCAGAGAGAAAACAGCGCAAAACAACTCATAAATAGGGTTTCCCGTACCATTGCGGATTTGGGAAAAGCAGATGGCTATTTTGCCAGTAAAAAGGATACTGAAGTTTTTTACAGTGAACTCACTTCTCTGCTGGTAAACCAATATGCCGCTTTCAATAGTCCGGTCTGGTTTAATGTGGGAATTGAGACCAAACCTCAGTGTTCCGCATGCTTTATCAATGCTGTCGAGGATACCATGGGAAGTATACTGGGCCTGGCTAAAATTGAAGGTATGCTGTTCAAATATGGATCCGGAACCGGGACCAATCTTTCCACTTTACGTTCTTCCAGGGAATCCATTGCCGGGGGAGGAATTGCATCCGGTCCGGTCTCGTTCATGAAAGGTTTCGATGCTTTTGCCGGGGTGATCAAATCCGGAGGTAAAACCAGGCGTGCGGCTAAAATGGTGATATTAAATGTGGACCATCCTGACGTTATGGATTTTATCAATTCAAAAGCGAGTGAGGAAAGAAAGGCCTGGAGCCTGATTGACGCCGGATATGACGGATCGATCAATGGAGAGGCATATGGTTCAATCTTCTTTCAAAATGCCAATCACAGTGTTCGGGTGACTGATGAGTTTATGACCGGTATAGAAGAAGATTTAGAATGGGTAACACGCGAGGTGATCACCGGCAAACCGGCGGAGCGATATCGTGCCCGGGAAATCATTCAGAAAATCGCAGAAGGAACTTATATTTGTGGTGATCCCGGAATACAGTTCGATACCACCATTAACGACTGGCATACCTGTCCGAATTCTGATCGCATCAATGCCTCCAATCCTTGCGCAGAATATATGTTTATTGACAATACCGCATGTAATTTAGCTTCTCTCAATTTGATGAAATTTCTTGACGAAAATGATGAATTTGATGTGGAAAAATTTCGCAATGCGGTCCGAATACTGATTACAGCCATGGAAATCGTCATTGATAATTCAAGTTATCCCCGCGAAGAGATTGCACACAACTCTCATCTTTTCAGAACCCTGGGTCTGGGGTTTGCGAACTTGGGTGCACTGATTATGTCACGTGGTTTACCCTATGACAGTCCCGAAGGACGCAGTTATGCCGCTGGTATCACCGCCGTGATGACAGGTGAGGCTTATTTAGCTTCGAGCGAACTGGCCCAGGTAGTAGGACCTTTCGAAGAGTACCAGAAAAACAGCGAAGCCATGCTCAGAGTGATCCAAAAACATCGCAGTGCCGCCTATGATCTGGGTGAGGAAGCATTGCCCCAAGACCTCTTTAAGGCCGCTTGCCAGGTTTGGGATGAAGCCTATCAACAGGGGAAGGAACACGGCTACCGCAATGCCCAGGTATCCGTTTTAGCGCCTACCGGAACCATCGCATTTCTGATGGATTGTGATACCACCGGTGTTGAACCCGATATTGCTCTGGTTAAATACAAAAAGCTGGTAGGTGGAGGAGTACTCAAAATTGTAAATCAGACTGTTGAAAAAGCCTTAAAAAAATTAGACTACTCCGATAGCGACATTTTAAATATCATCGAGCATATTCATAAAAATGACACCATTGAAGGTGTCGCTACATTGAAAGAAGAACACTTACCGGTTTTCGATTGTGCTTTCAGACCCATTAACGGTGAACGCACTATTCATTATATGGGTCATGTCCTCATGTTATCGGCCACCCAACCATTTATCTCGGGTGCAATTTCCAAAACCGTGAATGTGCCTGAAAATGTTTCCGTCGAGGAAATTCAGGATATCTATCTGGAGGCCTGGAAAGCTGGCCTGAAAGCGATTTCCATCTATCGGGACAACAGCAAGAGAACTCAACCCCTATCCACGGTGATTGATAAAGCCCTGAAAGATCACGGGCGACCTTACCGGCGGCGTCTGCCCGATGAAAGAAAAGCGATCACCCACAAATTTTCCATTGGGGGTCATGAAGGGTATATCACTGCAGGGATGTATGAAGATGGTTCTCCCGGGGAGATTTTTATTGTAATGGCCAAAGAGGGATCCGCGGTTTCGGGATTAATGGATGCATTTGCAACCGCTATCTCCATGGCGCTGCAATATGGGGTCCCCCTCAAAGTATTATGCAATAAATTTACCCACTCCCGTTTTGAACCTTCCGGCTTTACCAATAATCCCAAGATCCCCTTCGCCAAGTCAATTATGGACTATATCTTCCGCTGGTTAGCCATGAAATTCCTCTCACGTGACGATCAACTCCGTTTCATGAGCGAAGAATTCGTAGAGGATAACGAACCTATACTTCAGAATATCGAGCAGGATAAAGATGACAAGATTTCCTCACTCCCGGTGCAAGGAGATGAATCCAAAACTCAAACAGACCCTCTCCCGAATCAGACACTTTCAAAGCTTGAACAACAGGAAAAATTTGTTTTTCTGACCCAGGCGGATGCGCCAAATTGTTCTGAGTGTGGGAGTATCATGGTAAGAAACGGTAATTGTTATAAATGTAATGAGTGCGGAACGACAAGCGGATGTTCATAGAAATGAATTAAGAAACTTTAGTAAAAAAGCCCGGCATAATGTTTTGCCGGGCTTTTTTTAAATAAAGTTCAGGTCACTTTTCAATCTGTCCAAATAACTTCAATTTTACCTACCCCGGTTTCAATATCAAGATCTATGTTATACTTGCTCTTTCCCCATTGGTCATTGGTATACACCTCCCCATTTTTGTATGCCTCGTCAATGGAAAGTGAAGAAAGAAAAGATCTGTCAACTGAAATTCTGGTCCCGATATTTCTCGGAATGTAAAGAATTAACTTTCCCATTCCCAATTCCATATTCCCATAAAAATCCTGTTGATATTCACCCGAAAAATCAAGTTCATAGGACCCAATTCCACCTTCAAAGGTCAATTCTTTTATATTCGCATTTCCTAACTTTTCAATATGTAACTTACCGACTCCAACCTCAATACTAAATGATTCCATAGTAATTTTATTGGGCTTTTCAAAATAGATATCCGCTTTACTCACCCCAACTTCGATTTCGATATTTTTAAGCTGTAATCCACCAAAATCCAGATCCCCCTTGATGACACCAAAATCCATATCCAGATCCAGAGGAATCTTGGGAGAAAATCTCAAATTCATTTCGTTATCATATAGTTTATGAAATGAATCAATATGCTTTGATTCATCATCATCATCGCGCACATCGCCGGAAAAACGAATGTCCAGACGACCTTCATCCCCCACAACCTCATAGCGAACATCGGGCTTATATTCCTTGTAATAAAATTCTCCCTCAAATGCAGTTTTTTCATCCGCCGGTTCCAGACTCAGATATCCATTTCCAAATTTAATAAACACTACCATATTCTTTTCCCGGCTCAGTGGTTCTTCCAGGGTCAGTCTTCCGGATTGCTTATCATCAGCAAAGCCGGGGATCAGCCAAATTATAAGAAATAGCCATGTCAACAACTTCAGTTCATGAGTCATAATTTCAGTCCTTAACTTAAAGCTTCCCTCAAATTTTTATTTAGTATCTCCCGAGCCCGAAAAATTTGTGCTTTAACCGTTCCCAGAGGTAGATTCATAATTTCGGCGATCTCTTCATACGATTTTTCTTCTTTGTGGCGGAGAATGATCACATATCGATAACGTTCCGGGAGCGCCTGAATTGTCTCCTCAATCATCCGGCTTCTTTCACTCTGAATCAGGGTTTTCTCGGGAGTGGGATCGCGATCGGGAATATCAATTTCAATCTTTTCATCTTTATATTGTACCGGTTCATGGATAGAGTAAGTCCTCAGTTTTCGCTTACGCAGGAAATCGATGCAGTTATTGGAAGCAATCTTCATTAACCAGGTTGAAAAAGCAAATTCATCATTGAAGGTAGCTAACGAACTAAATGCTTTCATAAATGCTTCCTGTGTTAAATCTTCTGCTTCCTGCTTATTGCGGGCCATCTTGAGCATTATCGAAAAAACCAGGTTCCGATATTTATTTAAAAGAGATTCGTAGGCCTTTTCATCGCCGCTCAGGGCTAGCCCTATCAGCCTTTTATCTTCTTTTCTTTTCTTATCGTCCATAAAAACTACGGTTCTTTTTTCAGCTTGTTACAGTTTTTTTAATATAGAAATGAATTGGAATTTAAGCAATACAGTTTACCATTCTCTTTTCGGAGCATTTTTGAAAATATTACCTGGTTCTCAAAATGATCTCTCATCCTTTGAAATTTTCTTCCGGTTTTCTAATCCTAAATTGTTCAAATATGGATTTCAATCAAAAATAATTACATTTCAGGATCGTATTTAAGCTATCTTATATTTAGGTAGACGACGGACTTTTGCCGAAGGCATCCCTCAGGGAATGTCCGTCGATCAACTTATTGCATGATAATGAAATGAGCGTCATTGCGAGGATTCTGCACTTAAGTATTTATGTGCGGGAGACGAAGCAATCTCCTTAAGATTTTTGAAATACTATCCTTCCCTGGAATCAATCAGAGATTACGGAGATTGCCGCGACATCCATGTCTCGC
>CBDUVK010000137.1:0-7618 GCA_965370645.1 uncultured bacterium | reverse complement strand
TCAGCCGGTATTGCCCACCAATTGAGTCAACCCCTGCAGAATATCATCCTCAGCATTCAACAGATAGAAATGAATCTCAAGGAAAACAACCGGCAAGGCCTAGCAGTTGATCAGCACTTTAAGGAAATTTATGAAGATATGCATCGCGTTCAGCATACCATTGATCATATCCGGCTGTTCAGTTCCAGGCAGCAGGAGGAATATTTAGAGTTGTTTTCAGTAAACGAGAGCCTGAATAATGCCTGTCGCATGGTAAGAAAACAGTATGACAAACTTAATATCAACCTTAAATTTGATCTTTCACCAGAGCTGCCGGAGCTAAGCGGAAATCCTTTTAAATTGGAGCAGGTTGTCCTCAATTTACTTTCCAATGCTAAGGATGCCCTAGAACACCGTCAAATCAAATCGCAAAATGGGTACGTTAAAAAGATAATGCTTCGAACTTACTATTCAAAAAATCAGGTGGTATTAGAAATTAATGATAATGGCTCCGGAATTCCGCTTGAAGTTCAATCAAAAATATTCTTTCCTTTCTTTACTACTAAAAAATTAGGAGAAGGGCAGGGATTGGGATTATCAATAGCAAATAATATCGTCAAAGAATTCGGGGGATATATTGAAGTTGAAAGTGAACTTGATCGCGGTACAGAGGTAAAAGTATGTCTTCCGGTAAATGGGAGAACCTCAAGAAAATTGGCTGAAACAAACACCACAAAAAATTATTGAGCAGATCCATATGGAAAAACCACATTTAAGAATATTAGTACTGGATGATGATCCGGGCATCGTTCGAAAACTCAGCCATTATCTTAATAATAAAGGTTTTATGATATATACTGCTGAAAGACCTTCCCAGGCACTGAAAATATTTGATAAAGAAAGGATTGATATCTGTCTTCTGGACCTCATGCTGCCGGAAATGAATGGTTTGGAGCTACTGAAAACAATAAAGAAAAGATGGTCGGATTTGGAAGTAATCTTGATCAGTGGCCATGGCACCATGGATACAGTCATCGAAGCGATGCATTTTGGGGCACTGGATTTTCTCAGAAAACCTTTTAATTTTCAGGATTTGGATTTTGCCCTTGCCAGAAGTGAACGATACCTGGCACTCCAAAACAAACTGCACCATGTCGAAAGTCACTATTCTCTGATTACACGGGAATTGGAAAATTCCATTGAAAAAGAGTTTATTGGGAATAGTCCAAAAATGCGAGAAGTACTGGATTTAGCCATGGCAGCGGGGCGGGATAATGATATCAGTGTTCTCATAAAAGGTGAAAATGGTACGGGGAAAGAAATTATTGCCCGAATTATTCACTATACGAGTGCCAGGAAAAAAAGTCCCTTTTTTCCGGTGAACAGCACCGCCATTCCTGATTCTCTACTGGAAAGCGAATTTTTTGGACACCGAAAAGGTGCATTCACAGATGCGCGGGAGGATAAACGTGGAATATTCGAATTGGCGGATGGCGGAACATTATTCTTAGACGAAATCGCTGATATGCCGGTTCATCTCCAGAGCAAGCTTTTGAGAGCCATTGAGGAGAAAAAAATTCGTCCATTAGGCAGTGAGAAAATCATGGAAGTAGATACCCGGATCATTTCTGCCACCAATAGAGATATTGATGGGATGATTCAGGAGGATAAATTCAGAAAAGATTTTTATCACCGTATTAATACCTTCATCATCGATATTCCTCCATTAAGAGAACGTCCAGAGGACATCGAGCCCTTACTACAGCATTTCATAAAATACTTTGCACAGCGAAAAAAAATGAAAGAACCCAAATTTGCTGGACAAGTTCTTGCAAACCTTATAAACTATCATTTCCCGGGCAATGTGCGGGAGTTGAAGAACATCGTAGAGAGAGCTTTTATCATCTGCAAGAATAGCACTTTAAAGTTATCAGATTTCTTATTGAATGATAAGTCAAGGATGGCCAAAGATACTCAAGATAGAGATCTCAATCTATCTGATAATGAAAAATTGCTTATCCAGGAGGCCCTGAAAAAAGCTAATTTCAATCAAAATAAGGCCGCAAAATACCTCGGTTTATCCAGAGATGCCCTGATCCGCCGGATGCGCAAATTTAAAATATCGATCGGGAAAGATATTGATTCTTAGCTGAATAGTAGCATGTCCGCGCTAAAGCTTATTACACGAGTTGGGATAAATTGCTGATGTAAGCCAGGGGATCTTTCTGGATTTTAGCGTAATAGGCCTGATTGCATGGCTTAACAGAATCAGGCTTGTGATATCTTGCGGAACCCAATCAACCTCTGCCGCTGTTCATCCCAAAGTTTCATACGCAGTGAAGCTAAACTGCTGCCCAGGGTGAGCGGATTAATGTTCCGGAAAACCGGCATCTCATCATAACATTGCTGCAAACGGTAGTTAGGGATGCGGGGCTCCATATGATGAATGTGATGGATCCCGATGTTTCCGGTAAACCACTGCAATATGGCCGGCAGCCGGTAGTAAGAACTTCCCTGTAGTGAAGCCTTTAGTGAATCCCAGCTCTCTTCCCGGGCCCAGTAGACACCGTCAAATTGGTGCTGTACATAGAATAACCATACCCCAATGATACCGCCAAATACCATGATCGGAAATTGAATCATTACATAGACCTTCAGGCCAATGGTGAGATAAGCCGTCAAAAGAATTCCCGCAATGGCAACATTGGTTAGAATAACGCTAAACCTTTCCCGCTTTGCGGCTTTTTTTCCCACGAAGCGCTGTTTAATAAAGAATGAGAAGATGGGCCCTAGCACCAGCAAAACAAACGGATTCCGATACAGACGATAACCTATTTTTCTTCTTTTTGAGGCATTGCGATACTCTTCAGCTGTCATGGTCCATACATCGCCCATGCCACGCTGATCCAGGTTGCCGGCAGTGGCATGGTGCAGGTTATGGTCGCGCCGCCACAGGTAAAATGGGGTAAAGGTAATAATACCGGTGATATATCCCACAATTTTATTGGCCTTTGCAGAGGAAAAGAACGAGCCGTGACAGCAATCGTGGAAGAAGATGAAAATGCGCACCATAAACAGGCCAGCCAGCAGAGTGAGGGGAAGAACAGTCCAGAAGGGCAAACCCCTGTTCAACATGATTGCCATTAAAACCCACAGGGCTGCATAGGGAATTAAGGTATTGACCATCTGCCAGATGGCCTTTTTATGATCAGCCCGGCGATATGGGGCAAGGTCCTTCATTAATTGGGATCTGTCAATTTTATTATCAACCAGTTTTTCCTGTGCTACAACATCATGCATGTTTTACCCCCAAATTCAGGATTTTGTTATCACCGTGTCATTTTACCATTGGAAATAGAATAAATATTCGTTACAGCGAACATTATTATCATAATTTAGAAAAAATTCAATCCAGGTAATGTAAAAGAATTGTAAAATAACAGGATTTAGGATATTGGATTTGGGTAATTTAGAAGACTATGTGATATTCGACAATATAGATTGGTATGTATAGAAATTTTGTAGATAGCAAAATATGATAGATTCAATGTTTTATTCCAACTGGGGTATATTTCTTTAAAAAAAGGATCCTTCCATCCTTGGTAGAATCCTTTTCAAGTTTTATAACTAGCTTTATTATACTCTTTGCCGCTCTGCTCCATGCTCTTTGCTATACAATAATCTATCACTCTAAAACATGAATGTTCTTCTTGGCAGACATATCTTTCAGAATCTGGGGCCAGACAGTTACGCTGACTTCACCCAGATGCGCGGTTCGCAGCAGATACATGTAAGTACGTGATTGTCCGATGCCTCCCCCAATACTTAACGGAATCTGATCATTCATTATCATCCGGTGATAGGGCAAATTCAGAAAATCCAGTTGATGGGTAATTTCGAGCTGTTTTTTCAGGGTATCTTTGGTAACCCGGATGCCCATGGAGGTCAGCTCGTGACGCCGTTTGGTTACCGGATTCCAGACCAGAATATCACCATTGAGTCCGTGCATTTTCTTTCCATCTTTGGTCACCGTTTCGGTTACCCAATCATCATAATCGGCAGCTCTCATCTCATGGGGATAACCATCTTCCAGTACCCATCCGATACCGATGATAAATACTGCCGGATATTTCTGGATTATCCTGGTTTCCCTTTCTTTACGAGGAAGATCCGGAAATTCAGCCAGGATTTCCTCGGCATGCAAGAAAGTAAGTTCTTCAGGAAAATCAGGATATTTGTCATTTTTGAGCTCCGGAAACATCTCCTGGGCATGTTTCCCGGCACCTACAATGACCTTCCAGATTTTACGAACCACATCTTTCAGGAATTCCAGATTTCGCTGATCAGCAGTCATGACCCGTTCCCAGTCCCACTGGTCCACATAGCTGGAGTGATCGTGATCCAGGAAATAGTCTTTGCGGACCGCTTTCATATCGGTGCAAACACCTTCGCCAACCTGGCAATCAAACTGCTTTAAAGCGAATCTTTTCCATTTGGTGGCCGCCTGCACAACCTGGGCATCGATGGGATTCTTATTATAATCATTGGAAATATGAAATTCAATAGGGGTGCGGGAACCATCGCGGTCAAGATCGTCATTCATACCACTTTCCCGGTCCACAATCAGGGGAACCTGTACCATCTGTAAATTAAGTTCTTTACAGAGATTTGTTTCAATATAATCCTTTACCGCAAAAAGTGCTTTCATTCGATTCATAGGGGTGAGCAGAGGTTCATAGTCATTGGGAAGGATCTTTTCCACTTCCTCGTAAGTGCCAATTCCGGGACCCGCAAGATCTGCTTTTTTGTCTGACATCATCAATTCTCCTGGTTTATTTAAATAATAATAAGAATTATTTCACCATCTGGTGGGAATAATCTAATAAGGAAAGCCAAATTTGTAAATACTAATTTTAATTTTCAGGTTCATACTGAACTAATTGTAAAATTATTTTTAGAGTACTTTTATTATTATTCACCTGTTTGCTCTTAGCTATTGGCTTTTAGCTGAAAAATATTAAAGGATAATTGTCAAACTTTAATGGTCTAAGTCTCATAGAATTCAAAATTCATTATTCTGAAATTCTTATTTAATATTCTCTTTTTACAGTTAATTCAGATTTTAATTTAACTCTCCAGATATAAGTGATGGAGTCTCAATATGTTTCGGGTCCACATTTATATTCCTTAAATTTTTGATTGTATTGCTATATTTTATATGTAAATTGTCGAAATCCGTTTAGTAATTTTATAGTATCCGATCTTTTAATTATTCTCTTTTGTATTACCAATCTATAATTCAGGAAAGAAAATGAAAATGAAATCGATTTATCTGAATTCAATTGTATTCTTGGTGATATTTTTGGCAGCAATGACCAGTCATGCCCAGAAGCCCTCGAAAAACAGCTTTCTGGAAATCATTCCAGAACAGGAAGAGGCGTATACGCGTCTACCCGATAGGCGAATCAGCAAGGAAACCGGCGCGCCTTTAGCTCTATATCGACTTGACTACAAGGTAAATCCCAATACTCCGGAAGCGATGGCCCAGGAGTATCTGCTTGCAAACGCCAGTCTGCTAAAAATAGAGCAGAATTTATCTGATATCAAATTCTCCGCGATGCGGGAAACACCGGGTGGCTATCATGTGCGATTTCAGCAATATCTGAATGGATATCCAGTTTATCAGGGGGAGATTGTGGTAAATATCAACCGCCAAAATCAGGTAGTCATGGTGATGAACGGGTATAAACCGCGGGCCCTGTTAACTGACCATACGCCCCAAATTTCTCCGGATGAAGCCAGGCGAATCGCCAATGATTACCTGCAAATCCGGGGAAAGATCAATTTTGAAAATCAGGAGACCGTAGTCTTTCATTATAATGGAATTACCCGGCTGGTTCAAAAAATTACCATTGTGCCGGCAGAATATCTAATGGGTGATTGGGAAGTTATGGTGGATGCAATAAGTGGTGAAATAATCCGGGTACAGGATAGGGCCTGCTACGATTTACCAGAAGAGTTGATTCCCACCAGTGGTGCCGGTCGCGTGTTCGATCCCGATCCCCTAACCAGAGCCGGCGCGTTTTATCAGGCGGGTGGCCAGTTTGGGGATAATAATGATGCCGATACAGACTCTCTGGTGGCACAGATTGTGTGGAGAGATTTACTGGATATCGAGTTTTATAGCAATCAATATCATCTGGAAGGACCTTACGCCCACATTCAGGATTTTGAAGCGCCTTTCAAAGGTCTGTTCAGTCAGACAGACAGTATATGGGACTTTACCCGCAGTCCGGACGCTTTTGAAGCAGCCAATGTTTACTATCATATTGACAAATCGATGCGATATATCAATGATTCCCTGGGATTCAACTTGATGCCTTACCAGTATACCGGAGGAGTTCGGGTTGATCCCCATGGTTTGAATGGTGACGATAATTCCCATTACATCTCATCTACCGGACAGGTAGCCTGGGGTGAGGGGGGTGTAGATGATTCTGAAGATCCTGATGTCATCCTGCATGAGTTGGGTCATGGTATTCATGACTGGATTACCAATGGAGGTCTATCACAGGTGAATGGTCTGAGCGAGGGCTGCGGAGACTACTGGGCGGCATCCTACAACCGAAGTTTTGGATTCTGGACACCCCTGGATCCTCAGTATTACTGGGTATTTCAATGGGATGGTCATAATGAATTCTGGGCTGGGCGGGTTACCAACTACAGCGCCAGCTATCCGGGTGGCCTGGTGGGCCAGATTCATACTGATGGTCAAATCTGGGCCTCGACCTTAATGCAGATCTGGGATGATATCGGGCGCCGTGCCACCGATGAGAATTTTCTGGAAGCCCTCTCCATGCTGAACGGTGGTTCCAATCAGGAAGATGCCGCACAGGCTTTTATTCAGGCAGATATTAACCTGCACGGGGGTGCCAACCTGGTCGCCATTGAATACTGGTTCACCCAACGGGGATATAATGTAACTGTCCCCCTCATTGGACCTGCATCACCCACTGATGCGACGGCATACAGTGATTACCAGACGCCTACCTCAATTCAGCTAGACTGGATTGATCCCCAGACACTGGCCAATGGAGATACGCTCCTTCCCGGTGAATTTCATATTTATATCGAAAGAGACGGGATTTTCATCGATTCTGTGGCAGGCGGGACAGAAACTTACCTTGATTCCGGACTGAATGATGGACAGGAATATGATTATCTCATCTATGCTAAGCTTGATACCATTGGCGTAGTCAGCCCGGCTGTGGAACTGTCATGGATTGCCGGGGGTTCTCCGGTACCGAATCCACCTGAGCAGGTGGCGATTTCCAATCAGGGCAATCAAATTCTCTTCAGTTGGCAAAATTCCTCTGAAAATATCGATGGTACGCCGATGGATGATTTTGCCGGCATTAATTTATATCGGGATAGTCTGCTGGTTGCCTCTTTAGTCCGTGCCAGTGCGGATACCGGTCGCCTGGATTCACTATACTATGCAAACGTTACCCCCGGTTTTCACAGCTGGTATCTGACAACATATGATAATGAATTACCCTCAAATGAAAGTGAACCAACCATAACTGTCATAACTCCGCTGAATGCACCTGTAGGTGATCTTTTCTCAATTCTTGGTTCA
>CBDUVK010000136.1:0-7645 GCA_965370645.1 uncultured bacterium | reverse complement strand
AGAAAATTCATCAATTTCAAGATCGTCCTGTTCCCGAATAAACGTCTGTATATTAGATTGGTGAGCATGCAAGGTTGCCAGATCAGGAAAACAGTTCAGTAAATTCTCTTTCAATTTAGCTTCCAAATAGTTTCTATTAAGACATTCTTTGCCTCTTAGCACCAGTTTTTGGATATATTTTTGTTCCTTTAATACTCTCGTCAATATCTCCTCTTGAGAGGTAGCCGGGTTGCCATGACCCGGGATCAAATAGTGCAAATCGAATCTTTTGATGATGTTTTTTAATTTGTCCAGGCTATGCCAATACTCTTTAATGCTATGGAGAATGAAAGGCAGGGGTGTATGTATGAGCATATCTCCGGAAACGAGTAGACCCTCCTCTGGAAATACGATCGCAGACATGTCAATAGAATGTCCTGGTATATGGAAAAAACAGAACGGAATGGTGAATAATTCTGTCGATTTATTTTCAGAAAGATAATGAATTGGTTCAGGAAAAGCCAAAGCTTCAATTTCTGCAATTCGCTGTTTCTTATACATACCTTGTAAATATCGTACATCATTATGGCGAACAGTCTCAGATTTTTTGGAAACCGCAATATGTGCAAAAGTAGGATATGCTGAAAAAGCATGCCACCCTGATATATGATCCCCGTGGGTGTGGGTAAGTAAAATGGATAAATCAGCTAAATCTTCATTTTCTAAAAAGTCTTTCAGCCGACTAATCTCATGGGGAAAGACACCTGGATCAACCACCAAAGCGCCATGATTTTGATAGATAACTACCGAATTCATTCCCAGAAACTGACTGCTAAAACGTCGTATCAACCCGAGATCCTTTAATGCTTTCCTGGTTCGACTTAAATAAACACTTTTAATTAAATAAAAGGTGATTTGCTTCTAAAATATCTATAACGTATTATTTTACCTTAAAAACTCTCCCATGTTAACTGATTTACTGGAACAACTCCACTTTGTATATATTTTTACTGCCGCTTTGCTGTTTTTTTTGGGAATATATCTGGCTCCAATTATTGTAGAAAAGAAAATAAACTGGTTACTGATTTATCCCCGCTGGGTGGCCAAAGTGATCGAGAAATATTTTTCAACCCGTTGGGGATTTATCCCTCTCTTCATTATCATTCTGGTACTCAATAATCTCTCTCTATTTAGTGGTTTCATATCCGGATTTACAATCATCTTACCGTTTATTATGGCCTTCCTGACCGGATTGCATGTCGCAATCGTTGGCTATGATATTATGGGTTGGCAAGGCATTTGGCAATTACTGGTAAATCCGGTGGCCTGGTTGGAATTCCCGGCGGCATGGTTAAGTTTCGGAATGGGAATACGGATTTCCATAGCCTTAGTTAATACCAAAAGTTTTCCTACTGCTTTTCAGTATTTCCAAAACTTATTGCCTCTCTATTTCAAATACATTTTCATCCTTCTTATACTTGCAGCCTTACTAGAATCCGGCTTAATTATCTGGGCCGAAAAACATAAAGATGATCTCGAATAATTATTTAGAGATATTATCCCAGCCAATAAAAAAAACATCTCTAGTCATCCATTGTCCAACCCTCTTGCTGGAGATACCAGCTATCCGGGTTTTTAAGGTATTGATAAGTATTATCCAGGACATCTGCGTGGTCTTGTTCCATATCTCTTAAAAACGCATAGAATTTTTTTGCCTGTTCATCTTGATTCTCCGAATACATTTTGGTGTACATCTCAACACCTTTTTTTTCAAACTCTATTGCTTTTTGGTATACTTCCAAATCTTTATCGCTCACTTCCTCTTTGCCGGACTTCATGCCTTCTAAGGCTTCGCTGAAGATCGTATTGATCTTTTCCCCCAGGCCTTTATATTTTTTTTCCTCTTCAGAAAGTTGGCTCCAACCACCTGATTCATTCAAAATAGCATAAAACCTTTTTATGAGATCCATATGCATTAATTCATCTTTAAAGAGTTGTTGGAGAATTTTTTTTACAAATTCATTTTCACTCTGCTCAGCACCAGCTTTATATAATTTATAACCTTCCTCTTCCGTACGAAGTGCCAAATTCAGAGCTTCAAGACTTTTCTTTAAATCTGCCATGCTGTTACCTCTTCATTTTTTCGAATTCACATAATTGCTTATAAATTAAAGATTTATGATTAATTTTATTTTACAAGCATCTGCAAAACAGTGGAAATACATTTGGAAATTATTTATTACTGGAAGACCTTAAAAATTGAACCAACCGGCCGGTGATCTGACACTTCACTCAGAT
This sequence comes from uncultured bacterium, assembly GCA_965370645.1. GTDB lineage: Bacteria > Calditrichota > Calditrichia > RBG-13-44-9 > RBG-13-44-9 > RQOF01. Next base: position 5,368 of record CBDUVK010000136.1, on the reverse strand, counting down.
ATGCTGAAAAAAAGAGATCTATCTTGAGTACCTCAGTACCACCAGCAGCATACTCCTGTTTCACATCTTCCGAAATTAAAATATGGTCAATCACACTCTGATAACCTCCAATATAAGTCGCATTATTGACCGGATCATTAGCCAAGTCTTCCGTTAAGAATGTATAATTCTGTGGATCATTAAGAAATACTTGGAATACATTCTGAGATAAAGGGTCATTAAGTTCATCGTTCCAGTCACCCACTACCATGAAATCTTTATCTACTGAATTTGCTATCTCCACATCCAGGTAATTTTTCAATTTCTCGCAGGCGGAACGGCGCCTTGCTTCATTTTCTGATCCACCAAATGCTTTCAAGTGGAGTATTATTAAGGTAAAATCAAATGTTTTTTGATTGTGCGAAGCCGTGACATATACCTGAAGCGGAGGACGAGGAAAGCTATAGCCGTCTCCTGTGAATAGCATTTCTGCATCAGATATTTGTACGATATCTTTTTTATAAATCACTGCGGTTTTTTGGTAATTTCCACTGGAATATACATCCGATGAAAAAAGACCTCCATACTCCGGAATTGAATCTAATAATCGCCTAAAACTAGTCGTATCTTCAATTTCCTGCATCCCATAAACCTCAGCATCCAGATCGGTAATAATTTCCGCAACGTTGGATATAGTCTGTTCACTCAATTTTGGATAATTTTGAATATTCCAGCTCACAACCTCGAAACTTAAATCAGTACCAAATGGTGGAATATTAATCCGTTGTGAATCGGGTACAATAGTTTCTTCAGGGTTATTTATTCTTTGATTACATCCGCTGAAAAACAGATATAGGATAAAAGTCAACGGAATTATACTGAATCGTGATATTAAATTCGTTCTTCTCATAGTTGCTAATTTTACATTCATCAGAGTTGAAAAAGCAAGTGTTTCAAAAAGTACTTAATTCTTTTAACCAATGCATATTCATTTTAAATTGCAAACAAATCACCGAACAAAGACAAGAGCTGTTGCATGTAACCTCAAATCGGTTTAACTTTTAAAATACTTAGGAGGTCCCTATGCCAGTAAAAAAAATAGCTATCGGGGTAACTCTATTTCTTCTGCTCATAGTGATTTTTCAGAATCTAACTGTGGTCGATGTAAAAATCGTATTCTGGAAACTCAGTATAAACCTGTTATTGGTAATTCTTCTACCTTTCCTGGTGGGAATTGTCATGGGATGGTTTTTTCGCTCTTTCTATGGAAAGAACCAACAGGCTAACAAAAAGGAGACTAATGAAAATTCATAAGCTATCACCTGATTTATTATCAGCGTCCATTTTTTCAACATAAAAACATTATATCTATCAATTCAATACCATCCTAAACCACCACTTAAATAAATTAACACACCTCAGCCATAAACTTTATACTTGTGGCTGATAATATTAAGCATTCACCTGAATTTCAATGGATGTATTTTTCTAACCTATTGATATTCATGTAATTATGAATCTATCCACACCTATTATTTTAACTTCATTTTTGTAAGATTTATTATGATTTTATAAGAAAAATCCGAAAGTTTTAAAAAAAAGTGTCGATATTTTATATATTGTCGTATTTTTAGACAATTGAGTGGGGGATAAAAATTTTAATTGACGCGTAATACGACACATGAATGATAGAATTGTAACACGTTTCGCTCCCAGTCCTACAGGTTTTCTGCATGTCGGCGGTGCTCGCACAGCGCTTTTCAATTATTTATTTGCCCGTAAAAATAAGGGATCTTTCCATTTGCGTATCGAGGATACCGATATTAAGAGATCCAGTGACGAAATGACTCTGAAAATTCTCACAGGTTTACAATGGCTCAGTCTGGATTGGGATGGAGAGATTATTCATCAGGCCAGAAATGTTGGGCGCCATCAGGAAATTGTAGATCTGATTAAAAGCAATGGTATGGTGTATCCTTGCTTTTGTACAGAGGATGATCTGAAAGTCCATCGGAAAGACTTTAAGTATAACCGCCATTGTAGCCATCTCTCATCTCAGGAGGTCGATTCCAGGATATCCCAAAAATTATCTTATTCTCTGCGATTCAAAGTTCCAGACGGTTATACTACATGGAAAGATATAATTCATAAACAGATTTCAATCCGAAACGGTGAAATAGAAGATTTTGTGATTCTTCGTTCGGACAAAACTCCCACCTATAATCTGGCAGTTGTCGTGGATGATCATGACATGAGTGTAAACTATATCATCAGGGGTGATGATCATATTTCAAACACGCCAAAACAAATCTTATTGTATAAGGCCCTGGGATGGAAAATTCCCGAATTTGCTCACGTTCCGCTTATTTTAGGTCCTGATAAAAAACGGCTAAGTAAGAGACATGGTGCTACTTCACTTGAAGAATATCAGGCCATGGGAATTTTACCAGAAGCCTTTTCGAACTTTCTGGTTCTTTTGGGTTGGTCTCCAGATAATAACCGGGAAATCATGTCTTTTCAGGAAATTTTACAGAAATTTTCCCTTAAAACCATATCAAAAAAAAGCGCCATTTTCGATGAAAAAAAGTTGGCATGGATGAACCAACAATACTTAATTCATAAAGAGTCGGCCCTTCTCTATGACGATATAATGGATATTTGGCAGAAAGAGAACTGGGGAAAATCTGTAAACCAATCCTATAAAAAAGCCCAATTGCTCAACATTATAGAGCTTCTTAAGAAAAGAGCAACATACCTTATTGATTTCAAGGAATTAGCTAAATATTTTTTCGAGGAGCCGCAGCATTTTGATGATAAAGGATTACAAAAATACATGGGAGATGAACAAAGCTGGTCTTACATAGAAAAGACAATTGAAGTCCTATCCAATTTAAAAACATTTTTATCAGATGAAATTGAACAGGTTATTCGTAATCTCGCTGATTCCATTACAATATCTGCCGGGAAAATTATTCACCCCCTCCGTCTGGCACTCACAGGACGTTCTGAAAGTCCTGGTCTGTTTGAGGTGATGGAGATTCTAGGTAAGGAAAGAGTTATGAATCGACTAAAAAGTTTTATTAGTCGCAAGGAACAACTACAAAATCAAATTTCAGACTCAAGGGAGTGATGTATGCAGCATTGGAACGCTCTGGTGGTGGATGATCAGGATGAGATTACCTCACACCTCCAGGAACAATTAAACCTGCTTGGATTGAAAGTCAGTACTGCAGAAAATTGTAAAGAAGCACAGTTCTTAATCGATCATCAGGCATTTGAACTGGCAATTATAGATATTTCTCTTCCTGATGGGAATGGCATTGATCTATATCGAACATTACGTAAAAAAAATCCGGATATCTACACCATTATTATTACCGGTAATTCCACCATTGAAAATGCTGTCACCGCGCTCAATGAAGGTGTAAATGCTTACCTGCAAAAACCATTTTCTGACAAGCAGTTACATGGCGCGATATCTCATGCTGAAAAGACTTTAAATTTAAAATCAGAAAATAAGGCTTTATTTCAGGCCATAGAACTCAACCGTCAATTTTATGAGGATTTGTTAAATTCAACCAGCGAGGCCATTCTGGTAATTGATCTCGATTACCAGATTCGTTATGGTAACAGAGCCTCTAAATCACTCCTCTCAGTAGAGGAAACCTCCACAGGTACCCAATTTTTGCATGACTACCTGGAAGATGGCTACAAAGTATTATCTCATGTACATCAGCAATTGATTCAGGGTAAAACAGTCGCAGGATATCGGGTCTCAGTTAAAAACGATGCCCATATGCCTTTTGATGCTCACTTGTCCGCAGATTTTCTCTATGATAAAAACGGTGAAGTTGAAGGTCTGATCATCAATCTTTCAAATCCTCTGATATACGACGAAGCTTTAAATCGCATCTTACGGAAGGAAAAATTAGCCACGATTATTCACTTAGCAAATACCCTGAGTCACGAAATCCGTAATCCTATTAATATTCTATCAGGGCGCTTACAGCTGCTTGAGAGTGAAATCGAAAATCCTGAAAATTTAAAATCTTTTGAAAGTATTGAGAGACAAATCGATCGGATCCTTCATATAACCGACCTGTTAAACAAATTCAATTTGAGCCGGGAAGACTCAATACCTGAAAAGATAAATCTAATTGAAATTTTCCGGCAAGTCTATCAAGAAAAAGAGGACCAATTTTCTACCAGAAAAATTAAAGCAGCCTTTTCTCTACAGGGAACAGAATTCTGGATTGAGGGAAATCAGGTTCAGTTTATAGATGCATTCCACCATCTTTTAGACTCTGTTATTGAATTAACACCGCCAAGCCAACAGCTGGAGATCTCCGGAAAAGAGATCAGCACTTACGCTCATTCAAAATGGTACGAGTTCCAATTGATCATTCCCGGTATTCAATTGAATACAACTCAACTATTCGAACCATATCAATCCATCGACATGGAGATGAATGGATTTTTAGGTCTTGGTATGGCTATCATGCATACCATCTTCCAGAATTATGGGGCAAAAATTGAATCGTTTATTCAAAATCAAGAACAAACTCTAATTCGGATTCGCTTTCCCTTTATGAAGGTTGAAAATCCTAAAAAAACAAAATCAAGATCACGTAAAAAAGTTAAGAAATAATGTGAGGAGTTAACAAATTGAAAACCAGTATACTAATTGTCGATGATGAAATGGACGCACTCGATCTCATGGAAGAACTCTTTATTAAACATGGCTATGAGACCTATACTGCAAGCAATGGTGTAGAGGCACTAAATCAAATCAGGGAGATTGAACCTGACATCGTCATTTCTGATATGGTAATGCCTGAGATGGACGGTATAAAATTGTTAGATATGATGAGTAAAAAGCACCCGGATATTGCTGTGATTATGATAACGGCACATGGAACTATTGAGACAGCTGTCGAAACAATGAAAAAGGGTGCCAAAGATTATATCCTCAAACCGTTGCGACTGGACGAAATTCTGGCAAAAGTGGAAAGAATTTCACAACTAAAATCCTTGATGAAGGAAAATCAGTACCTCCGAGACAAACTCTCACAAAAGTACAATTTTAACAATATCATCGGAAAAAACCGAAAGATGCTGGAACTGTTCGACTTGATCAATGATATAGCTAAGACGAATTCCACCATTCTTATCACGGGTGACAGTGGTACTGGTAAAGAGTTAATCGCCAATGCCCTTCATTTTAATAGTGATCGAGTAAAGAAGCCCTTTGTGAAAGTGAATTGTGGAGTACTGGCAGAAAACCTTTTGGAAAGTGAACTTTTCGGGCACGTTAAGGGTGCCTTCACCGGTGCTATCAAAGATAAATTGGGTCGCTTCGAGATTTCACACGGGGGAAGCATCTTTCTGG
>CBDUVK010000135.1:0-7674 GCA_965370645.1 uncultured bacterium | reverse complement strand
TCACAAGCTCTTCATAGCTTTGTTTGCCTAAAAGAAATAATTTCTGTTCACCGGTAGCGTCATAAACAAAACTCACCGGCAAAGCACCGCTCCAATCCGTGTTAAGAAAATTGATAAAATCCTCCTGATTCTCAAAATTCTGCAGGTATACCGGAAAATTTACCTGCTGGGATTGGAGAAAAGGTAAAATCTTACTGTCAATTTCATCGGGATAATCCACACTTATGCCGACGATGTCAACATCTCTGTTTTCATATTCATCGAACAAACTCACCAGATCGGGAAATTCCTCCCGGCAGGGATTGCACCAGGTTGCCCAAACATTGATAAGTAAAATCCTGTCATTTCGCTGATTAATTAGCTTCTCCAGGCCTGCTTTATCCATTAAATGAATTTCCGGAGTAGATTCCGGAGAGGATTCAGTTTGTGATCGATTATTTTCAACCTGACAGTTGACTAAAAGCGCAAGTACAGCACCCAGTAAAAGAAACCTCATTTTAACCCAACTCATTATTTCACTCTTTTAATGCTGCAACCGAAAGCCTTGGTAGTGGTATTACTAACTGATTTACCTTCCAGAATTTCATCAAGCGCAGTTCGCAGATCATGTGATTTAATACCACTTTCGCGCTGGGAATCATCAATACGTCCATGGTACAAAATTTGAAAATCAGAATTAAGCACAAATATTTCCGGGGTGACCTGGGCCTTAAATTTATCTGCAATAACATTATTATCATCCTTCAACACCGGAAATCCGAAACCATATTTCCGGGAATGTTCAGCAATTTCTTTCACGCTCTCCTGCTTATTGGAATTAATACCGATGAAAGCAATATTTTTATCCCGATAGTCTTCGGATACTTCAACCATCCTGGTATTGTAGGCATTGGATACCGGACATTGCGTTGCAATAAACATCAATACGATGGCTTTGGATTCCTGATAATCCGCTAACGCATGGGCCTTTCCGTTATAATCCTGCAGGGAAAAATTTTCAGCTTTCATCATTTCGCCCGAGAATCCAGTGGAAAACAGACCCATTAGAATTAAAAGCATGAACATATAACCTTTATGATTAAACATAATTATTCCTCCTGTATGATTAGTTATTAAATTGTGTTGTTCAATTAAATTTCATTTCTAAAATTTCGTTCCTTTTATTTAGCATATCCGTAAGATAGATAACAAAATGGGGATTTTTAAAAAAATTATCTGGGAAATTATAATAATATTTCGTCCCTATCGGGACTAAGATGCTTTTATGTTTACCGATATACTAAAGATATTTTGCCCCTAACGGGGCACGGTTTAGATGTTGGATATTTACCTTTGTGTTTAAGTTTAACATTTGGCAGGAAATATTACTTATTCAATTTCTATGATTTTAGATAAGCATATCAGCTACAGAAAAAATTCTTTGTCATTTCTGACAGATTATTTATAAATGAAGTCAAACTCATAAAAAGCTAGTCCCGCTAGGGACGTAATATCTATAGAAAACCCTAACCAATTACAAAAAAGTCCCGTCAGGGACGATATATTCATTTAAAAAATTTCGTTCCTTTTATTTAGCATATCCGTAAGATAGATAACAAAATGGGGATTTTTTTAAAAATCCCCATGAATAGTTCAATTAGTGTTAATGCTGAGGCCAAGGTCGCAAAGTATCCTTAATCCGGTGCTCGGCACTCATCGCTCGCTACTCGTAATTGAGTTCAGATCTTATTACTAAATTCCCAGAAGATGATTTAGCGAGTAACGAGAAGCGAGAGCCGAGTGACGAGTAACTTTATGGGAAAAAATTTAGATCAATAAACAATCTTTGCAAATCGCTTCACCTGACCTGGCACTTTTTTTCTATCGCCCACAATCACCAGGGTCATCTCTTCATCTTTTAAATATCTTTGAGCGATCTCCTGCACTTTCTCGGGAGAAACAGCAAAAACATTCTTCACATAACTATCCAGATAATCATCCAAACCATGCAGTTTCATAAAAGAGAGCTGCCCAATGATGTCACCCCGGGAGGAATTTCTTAAAACGAAAATCCCGCCCATGTAATTTTGAACCCCTGCAAGCTCATCCGCGGTAGGCGCCTCATTCTGCAAGCGGTCAATTTCGTAAAAAATTTCCTTGATGGCCGCACCGGTAACATCAGTGGATACATCAGCTGTCTGTAGCCAAAACGCATCGCGGTAATGGTTGGTAATTCGACTGCGGGGAGAATAGGTATATCCTTTATCCTCCCGGATATTCGAGGTAATCCGGGAAGAAAAATAACCACCCAATAAGGTGTTAGTCACCAGCAGCGGAAAAAAGTCCGCATGGGTTGGATCGATTACCGGTAATCCCATAAATATTGTAGACTGAGGAGCATCCGGTCTCTCTACCAGGTATATCATCCGCTTCGATTGGGGTTTTGGTATGTTAATTAATGGTTCTTCACCTTTCTTCCAATTCGAAAAGGATGATTTAATGGCATTTTCAACTTTTTTTGAATCAAATTTACCAACCACATAGATGTGAGATCTCAGTGCTCCGAAATTTGAATCATAAAATTCCTTAACCTGATCAAGTGTATAGCCGTTCAGCATCGCTTCAGCCGGAAAAACCCGCCCATAAGGATGATTCCCATAAAGGACATCGGCAAATTTTTCCTGTGCCAGGCTCTGTGATTGGGTCTTTTGTATATTCAGATTTCGTAAAAAATCTTTTTTTAACCGTTCGAACTCTTTTTCGGGAAATGATGGTCGTTGCACTATATCAGCCAACAGAGCAACTAAATCCGCTGTAAACTCACTTAACACCTCACCGCCAAACGAGCTCTGATCAAGCCCAACCGAAGTACTGATTGCGCCACCCATGCTGGCAGCTTTTCTGGCTATTTCTCCCGCATCCATATCGCCGGCACCCTCCTTCATCAGATCAACAGTAAGATCTGCCAGCCAGATACTATTCTCACTTTCATTAAGATTTCCACTCCGCACAACCACCCGTACCATGGCTTTCGGTAAATCCCCATATTGAACCATGGTAACTTCTAATCCGTTTTCCAGGGTCAACTTCTGACTTTCCGGAAGTATAAAATCTTTAGGTTGGCTGCCCTCAGGAGGTGTCTGTTTCTGAGAAAATAAAGGAACTGTTAATAAAATAATGGAAAGAACTATAGTTATAAATGTATAGTATTTCATGATAATATCTCCTCTGCATTAAGAATTTGCCTGGGGTTCAATGATTAAAATCGTCTGATTCGTTGCCCTGAGATATTCCTGTGCGGTTTTCATGATTAATTCCGGGGTCACTTTTTCGAATTCCTTTTCAATCTCATTAATGCGGGCCGGATTATCATCAAATAAAGCGAAGCTTGCAAGCAAATCCGCAAGACCAAAGCCGAAATAATCATCAATACTATCATAAAGGTTAGATCGCATTTTGATCTTGGCTAATTGCAGGGTGGCTTCATCAATGGGTTGAGTCTTCAGCTCCTCCAACACCTGGTTTACCACTTTCACAAGAGTGTCCGATGAGACCTCACTATCATGATATAGATAACCGGTCCAGAGCATCGGACCATCATAATTGAACATGTTACCAAGCATATTAATTCCCCCCTCAACAGATCCGGTCATCCCCTTTTCCTGCACCAAAACCTGGTTCAGGCGGCTATCGTCACCCTGCAAAAGAATCTGATCCAACAAACCCATGGCGTAGTATTCAGGGGTATTCCGATCCGGTATATGATATGAAAATGCCAGAGCAGGCCGGTTAGCAAGGGGATCTTGCTTGGTAAATCTCTTCGCTTTTTCCTGACGAGGTTCGCTGATATCCGGTTTAGCCTTCAATTCCGTTGCAGGAATATCACCAAAATATCTCATAATCATTTCCAGAGCATCTACAGTTTGAAAATCTCCTGTCACCACCACAACAGCATTGCCAGGCGTATAGTATGATTTAAAAAAATCTTTGACATCATCCAGCGTTGCTGCTTCAATATCTTCCAGATCTCCATAAAAGTTATGGGCATTATACCAATTTTCGTTCGCATACTGCGGCATATCCAACCAGGGAAATCCACCATAGGGCCGATTATGAATGTTTACTTTAACTTCATTGGTGACCACTCCCTGCTGATTGGCCAAATTTTCCTGGGTAATATTCAAACCCTTCATCCGATCTGCCTCGGCCCACAGTGCGGTTTCAAGCTTATGGGCCGGCATGATCTCAAAATAATTTGTGAAATCGAAGCGGGTAGAACCATTCAATATTCCACCATTGCTCTGAACCAGTTTGATAAACTCCATTTTTCCCAGGTTGGTCGAACCCTGAAACATCATATGCTCAAACAGATGGGCAAATCCGGTGCGATCTTTTGGTTCAATCCGGAATCCAATATTATAGTATACAGCAACTGTAACGATTGGTGCATTGTGAGAGGGTGAGAAAACCACCCGCAATCCATTGTCCAGTGTATAATAGTCCACCGGAACTTTAAAGGATGTTCCCTTCTGAGAGCAGGAAACAGCAAAAATCATGATCCCCGCCAGTAGTAAAATCAAACCATTTTTAAACATTACAAGGCCTCCTGCAAATAAATTATAAATTATGAAACTAATTTTAAGAAATCTTGTAGTCGATAAATGTAATGAAAAAGTGATTTGATCGAAATCGAAATAAATTGTTGAAAGTGACCAAGTTTTGAGAAAATCTAACCTGAAATTTCACGCAATGATACTCGTCACTCGATACTCGGCTCTCGACTATCGGCCCTAGTTTCTGGTATCTGAAATCTGGTATCCGGTATCAAGTAACCAGCAACGAGTGGCGAGCAACGAGTACCGAGCATCCATACTTTGTGCCTTCGTGTCTTGGTGGTTAATTAACAGAGGGTAAATCTACTTGAGCGAAACCATTTAATTGGTTAACTTTTATTTTTTAAAGGATTGAACAATGTTTTTGCTGGCAAGATACACCATAAAAGAACATATTGGCCCCTTCTTCTTTTCGCTGGCGGTTATCATGTTCGTTTTCGTCACCAAATTCATTGTTCAATATATCGGGAGGATATTTGGTAAGGGACTTTCACTCCTCACCATATTGGAGTTTGTCTATTTAAACCTTGCCTGGATGTTTGCCCTGGCAGTACCCATGGCAGTATTGGTTTCCGCCTTGATGGCCTTTGGCCGTTTCTCCTCGGATAATGAAATCACCATCTTAAAAACATCGGGGATCAGTCTGTACACAGTGATCCGACCGGTTTTCATTGTAACCGTCTTTCTCACCATTTTTATGTACTGGTTTAATGACCGATTATTACCGGAATACAATCACCACGCTCGCCTTTTGTTTTCCAGCATCAGCCGCAAAAAACCAACCCTGCAACTTGAGCAGGGAATTTACATCACCATGGGGAAATATAGCATTTTAGTTGAAGATATTGAACGTTCCTTCGGCAAAGAAGTGGTGGATAAAAGTGACATCATGGGTCCGGAATTTACAGAAGATGCTGCGGATCGCTTAAAAAATATTACCATCTTTGACCGCAGTAGTGCTGAGATGCAGCGTACGGTTATCGCAAAAAGAGGGCGCCTGGTGTTTGATAAAGAAAAGGAAAGATTAGTGTTCACCCTCTTCAATGGTGAAATACATGAAATAAATACTCGTAATTACTCTGAATACCGCCGCCTGCAATTTGTTATTAATAACTTTTATATCCCTGCTCCCGAACTTGTTTTTCGAAGGCAAAATGACGAATATCGCAGTGACAGAGAGATGAGTGTTAAAATGATGCAGCAGGAGGTAGATAAACATCGTAACTCGATCATCAAATCCGAGGAAAATATTCGAGACCTTGTCAAACAGTACTACCCTCATCCTGACTCGCTTGAAAACCTGATCTCACTCGCTTCAGTAAGTCAAAAACCGGCGCTTGCTGATTCAGCTGAAATGCAACGCCCACGCTCGAAGGCGATTCGGAAAACACAAGCACTTATCCAACGTCTGAAAAGTGAGAAAAACAATATTTCTTTTTATCAAAAACAGATTTTCAAATTTCAGGTCGAGATTTATAAAAAGTTCTCAATTCCCTTTGCCAGCATTGTCTTCATCCTTATTGGAACTCCGCTGGGAATTAAGGCCAAGAAAGGAGGGTTGGGAGTGGGAGTCACCTTTAGCATATTTTTTTTCCTGCTTTACTGGGTTTTCCTGATTGGGGGAGAAGAACTCGCAGACCGTCAATTACTTTCTCCCTTCCTGGCCATGTGGCTTGCAAATATTATTGTAGGCTCTTTCGGCATTTTTCTGACATACCGCGTGGTAAGGGAAACGACTTTCATTCGATGGGAGCGGCTACCCAAATCACTACAACTATTTTTTAGAGGAGATGGATAGAATTCGTGATTAAAATAATTGACCGCTACATTATAAAAAAATTTATCGCCATTCTATTTTTTAATATTCTAGCGTTCATTGTTATCTTTTTGGTAATTGATCTGGTAGAGAACCTGGATAAATTTCTCTCTTTCGATGCCAGTCTGGGGAATGTCTTTCTTTATTACCTGTTCTATATCCCTTTTATTATTATACTTACCTTACCTATATCCATGCTGCTAAGTAGTCTTTTTTCTCTGGGAACTATGGCGCAACATAATGAGATTATTGCCATAAAAATGTCCAGTGTAAGCTTATATCGAATATTACTCCCGGTACTGATTTTTTCATTGATTATCAGTATCGCTATCGGTATAGCCGGTGAAACCTTTGTTCCCAGGACCAATCGTCTTCGTCTTGATATCTATCGTTACGATATCAAAAAAGAATCCCGCAAAATTCAAACCTCAAGAAGCCAGATTGCAATTCAGGACGAGGGCGATCGCCAGATTTATATTCAGTATTATGAAACTAACCGGAAAAGAGCCCATAAGGTAAGCATTATAAAAGTTGCTGACACCCGGATAATTCAACGAATTGATGCCCGCTTTATGGAATGGAACCAGGACTCAACCCGCTGGCGATTGATTGATGTAACCACCCGAACATTCAGTGACAGCAAAGAAACCATAACCAGGAACGATACCCTCACCTATGCCGGCAGCAAGGTAAGACCAGATGATCTACTTGACCTGGAAATCCTGCCGGAGGAGATGAATTATGCGGAGTTAAATCGCTTTGTGGATAAGATGCTGGACTTAGGTATAGATGCGCGCCGATGGTTAGTTGATCTCTATATGAAAATTTCATATCCCCTGGCAAATTTTATTATCGTTCTTTTCGGAGCTCCACTGGCAGCCAAAAAGAGAAGAAGTGGGCCAGCGCTCGGTTTTGCCATAGCACTGCTCATCAGTTTTATTTATTTTTTATTTCTGCGTACCGGCCAGGTTTTAGGCCACAAAGGCGATTTGGAACCGTGGCTGGCAGCCTGGATTGGAAATATTGTCTTCGGGGTGGGCGCGATAATTGTTATGATCAGGGAAAGAAATTAGTCCGGATTATTCAGAACTACCAAGCTCATGATCAGGTGTCTGACGGACGCAAATAACCTCAATCTAGTATTTTACTTCTAATTCATCCACGAATTACACGGATTAACACGGAACCCTTCAATTAATTTATATGATTAGTACCTTAGCTCCGAAATTGAACGGCCTGTCATTGCGAGACATGGATGTCGTGGCA
>CBDUVK010000134.1:0-7715 GCA_965370645.1 uncultured bacterium | reverse complement strand
TTTAAAGATTCTTTATTGTTATGTTATGAAATCCGCGATGATCCGTTTCATCCGTTTAATACGTGTTCCATTAATTTAATATGTAAATAGATATTTATTTTGATTAATAATGTGAGGATAGTGTGAAATGAGAGTGATAATGGTTATGTTGTTTTTTATGGTATTCATTGTGCCAAAGCCAAACGTTTTTACGGGAGAGAAAACCATGGAAGTGGTCGTTATCGAAACAGAGCTTGGAAATATTGTGCTTGAACTTGAAGAAAAAGATACTCCCCGGCATAGCGAAAATTTTAAAAAATTGGTGAAAGAGGGATTTTATGATAGTACTACCATTCACCGGGTTATCCCGGGTTTTATGGTACAGGGTGGCGATCCTTTCAGTAAGGACAACATTTCGGGAAATGAAGGGCTGGGTGGTCCTGGATATACGATTCCTGCCGAAATTGGTTTACGACATCTGCGCGGTGCTGTGGGTGCAGCCAGGCAGGGGGATGCGGTTAATCCAAATAAAGCATCCAATGGGAGCCAGTTTTATATCTGTTTGGAATCCCAGCCCCATCTGGACCGCCTGGGCTATACAATTTTTGCCAAAATAGTGGAGGGAATGGAAGTGGTTGATGATATCGCAGCCCGGAAACTGAATGGTGACAGGCCAGTTAAACCAGTCCTTATGAAAAGGGTATATCTGGTTTCCCGGAAACCAGCAGAATAAACTGTAGTATACTATAGTTATTTAACCGTAGTACAAGATTGAATAAAATTAAATACCAGTAGGGCGGAAATGAATTGTCATTCTCGTCTGGCTGGCGCCGCCCCGCTGTTAAAGAAAGGTCAAAATGGGCTAAAGCCCTGAAAATGACAAATTTATTAATATCCCGGTCAATAGCCCCGATTTTTTCCGGAAGGAATCCCTATGGGATAAATCGGGGTGTAAGAAAATCCTCACCCACCTTTTTAGCACTTTAGTGCTAATCTGAAGAAACTGCAACAGCCGGCAGGCTGGGATCAGGATGACCTGGATGGATAATATCATCTTTTTTATAGGTTTATTTAGATATTTAATTTCTGTTAAAACGATTGGTAATTATTTTGACTAATGTTTGGAAGTTTCTATGAGATTGTGGATCACCGGAATTGTCATTCTGGGAATCATGTTCAGCGCTTCTATCTTTCCGCCGCTTCAAAGCGCCGCCAGATATTGGATCTTTTTAAATGATAAGGGTCAAAATGAAAATCTGAGCCTTTCCAAACAGCGGCAATTTCAAACAGAATATTTGTCATATGATGCCCTGCAGCGCCGTCAGTTGCGGGGAATATCCGTTTCAGCATATGCAGATTTACCACTGGAACCTACTTACATTGATCAAATAGAAGCCCAGGGTGTTGATATCCATGTCGTATCGCGCTGGTTAAATGCGGTAAGTGGCTCTGGAACAACATTGCAACTATCTCAAGTTGCCAATCTTCCCTTCGTAGAAGCGGTGGAAAATGTAAAGATCTGGCGATTCAGGAAAGAGCGGATGCCCACTTCCCCCGGGGAGGAGACTTCTCGAATTTTTCATTATGCTCAGGAATATGGGGTTTCCGATTTTCAGATACACTTTCATAATATTCACCGCCTGCATGAAAAGGGATTGACTGGCAGGAACATAAATGTCGCCGTTTTCGACACCGGTTTCCGCCTGGATAATCCGGCCTTGCAGCATATCAGATCACAATTGATTGCAGAATATGACTTCATTCAAATGGATTCGGTGACTTCAAATCAGCCGGGTGATCCGTCCAATCAGGACAATCATGGTACGTTTGTACTTTCAGTTCTGGCCAGTCATCTTCCCGATACTCTGATAGGTCCTGCCTATGGCGCAAATTTTTTACTCGCTAAAACCGAAATTGAAGGCCAGGAACTCCATGCCGAGGAAGATAATTGGCTGATGGCAGCGGAGTGGGCGGAGAGACTGGGAGCAGATATTGTATCCAGTTCTGTGGGTTATTCCATTTTCGACGCCGGCCAGGGTAGCTATAGCTATAAGGATATGGATGGTCGAACTACCATTATTACGCGGGCAGCTAATGAATTGGCCAGGCGCGGGGTTCTGGTGGTTGCCTCGGCTGGCAACGAAGGGAATCTTCCCTGGCGCTATATTACTGCTCCTGCGGATGGGTTTTATGTTTTGGCAGTGGGATCTGTGAACAGCAGCAATATAGTCTCCAGTTCCAGTTCACGTGGTCCCAGTTATGATGGCCGGATAAAACCTGACCTGGTCGCATTGGGTGAAAATGTCTATGGTATGAGTTCTGCAAAAACGATCCGGTCCAATCGCGGGACGTCATATAGTTGTCCGCTGGTGGCAGGTATTGCGGCTCAGATATTGGAGCAATTTCCCCGCACAGATCTGCTAACCCTGCTGAATATTTTGCGGAAATCAGCTGATCAGTCGCCATCTCCCGACAATGAGAAAGGGTATGGTAAAATTGATGCTCTCCTTGCCTGGGAAATGGCTGAAGAGGCTTTATCCGCCAGCATGAGAAATCGCGCTCTTAGACCTCTTCCCAATCCGTATTACATAGACAACGGGATCGTATTTTTTCCGGTAGACCTGAATGCACCGCAGCAGATTCGCTTGCAAATATATAATATTTTGGGTCAAAAGATTGCTGAAATTTATGAGAATGGTATGGAGGGTCGAAATCTGGTTTCCTGGAATGTGCGAAACACCGGAGGAATGCCACTGGCAGCAGGGATCTATGTTTACCGGATCAGTGCCGGACCGCTGATATCAACCGGTAAATTAACCCTTCTTTACTGAGAATCAGCATCTTCAGGTAACTTTAACCATACCCATAGCGGCCTATGGTCACTCGCCAAGGTTTCGGCAGTTCCGGTTGCGATGACATCCAGTCCTTTAATAAACAGATGATCCATAGTAAAGTTTAGAAAACTCCAGCGGACTGTTGCCCCGGCTTCACGGGATGCTCTGATAAATCCGTTTTTAGAAAAAACTTTTTCCAGATCCTTCACATTCTGAGAGAACATGGTGTTAAAATCTCCCCCGATGATAATATGGTTGTGTTCTTCAGCGATACTTTGCAGGAGGGAGTCTGACTGTTCCAACCGCCTCTTGGCACTCACTACCGCAGTGGCGGTATGAACACTATAAACAAGCAGTTCCAGCTTAGGATGAGAGATGTAGGAAGAAACCGCGATTCTTTTGGTTCTGCTGAGTACCGGTTCGTAAGGAAGAAGTATTTTTCTGTCAGAATGAATGGGCCATTTGGACAGGATGGCATTACCGAAATTACGATCGCTCTGGGGATGTACCGTGGCGGGATAGTAAATGTAATTAAATTTGAGCGATCTGGCGATGGAATCTGTTCCTGCTTCATCCATTTCCTGCAGCAGGATAATATCCGGCCCTTGAAGCTCGGGTATTGTTTTCAACTCTTCAATGGCCTGCTGAATTTTTTGTGAAAATTTAATATTAAAGGTGATGACTTTCAAGGTGTCATTGGATATCGCAGGCAACTGCGCATAATTTCGGGTGAATTTTGGTCCCTCCGGAGAAAGATAGTTCCTGGGTGCTCCACAAGCCAGCCACAAGGCAGCCAGGAGAAGAATAATTTGGAACCTATTTATCGCTCGGTACAATATCATTTTATTCATATTTAAACATCTACCTAAACTCCGCAAAATTAAAAAAGTTTAAACTAAATTAACCTGAATTATTTATAACCACTAAGTCACCAAGACACAAAGTAATAAAATTTGATGATTTAAAAGAAATATACTTTTTATAGAATTGAAAATGAGATCAAATTTTAAGTTTCATAACTATTTATTTCTTAGTGCCTTCGAGCCTTGGTGGTAAAAATGCATGAATTAACCAGGTTAGTTACCAGTTTAAAAAAAATGGAACGCGGATAACACAGATTTAAACGGATTTACACGGATACATATTTAGATACAGGCAAAACTAAAGTATTATTGATCATGTAGTTGTATAATTTAAAAAAGAAAGCCGCGATATTCCGTTTCATCCGCGTTATCTGTGTTCTATTAATTTTTTTATTTAGTCTCTTTTTCTCTTCTCAAACATCAAATCTAGATATCAGAAAATTAAAAAAGATGACAATCCCGAACAGAGCAATTATCATTATACTTGATGGTGTTGGTATCGGAGAAATGCCTGATGCGGCCCATTTTCATGATCAGGGCAGTCACACCCTGGGTAATCTGGCTATAGCGGTTGGCGGTTTAAAACTTCCTAACCTGGAGAAACTGGGTCTGGGCAATATTGAACCGCTAAAGGGACTGCAACCCCAGGCTTCACCCCTGGCTAATTACGGGAAGATGAAGGAGCAATCTCCCGGTAAAGACAGCACCACCGGACATTGGGAAATTGCAGGACATATCTTAGACTATGCCTTTCCTTCATATCCGAACGGATTTCCAGCCGAGGTTCTGGAACCATTTAAAAAGAAGATTGGCCGTGGAATCCTGGGTAATAAACCGGCTTCGGGTACTGAAATCATTAAAGAGCTTGGCGAAGAGCATGTGAGTACTGGAAACCCGATTGTCTATACCTCGGCGGATAGCGTTTTTCAAATTGCTGCCCATGAAGAAGTTATACCTCTGCCTGAGCTGTATGAGATATGCAAGATCGCCCGGAAAATTCTGACCGGCAAACATGCGGTCTCCCGGGTGATAGCCCGGCCGTTTGTAGGAAATCAGGCTGCCAATTTTACCCGTACCCGGGCCAGACGGGATTTTTCGCTGAGACCGCCAGACTCGTTATTACAGAATTGTTTTCAGGCCGCCCAACTGCCCACAATTGGCATCGGTAAAATTGATGATCTCTATGCCGGGGTTGGCCTGGATACCAAATTGCACAGTAAAAGCAATAAGGAAGGTGTTGATCTTCTGCTTCAACAAATAAAAAAGTTGGAAAAGGGTCTGATTCTTATTAATTTAGTAGACTTTGACATGTTGTGGGGTCACCGTAACAATCCAACGGGATTCTATCAAGAATTACAAAAGTTTGATCAAAAATTGCCGGAAATTTTAGATTTGCTCCGGGAGGGTGATATACTGATTATTACAGCAGACCATGGAAATGATCCGACCACACCCAGTACGGATCACTCGAGAGAATATGTCCCGTTATTAGTTCAAGGCCCTGGTTTGACTAAAGGTGTGGATCTCGGGATTCGAGAAACTTTTGCAGATGTGGGAAAAACCCTGGCGGATGCTTTCGCTTTATCCAAATGTAAATTGAAGGGAAACAGTTTCTGGCCGCTCATATATGGCAATGATTAAATATTTTCCCTTAAGGAAATAAGATTTTAATCGATTGATATGATATAGCTTCGGAGAGGTTTTTATGACCGTGTTTTGGGATAAAATCAAGAAAAGCATTATCACTACCCTCAATGAGGCGATTGACAAGACCGAAGAAGTGACCAGTGTGGGACGGATTAAACTGGAAATATTGCAATTGGAACATCGCCTGGATGAACAGTATACGGAACTTGGTAAATTTATTTACAAAAATTTTAAAACTTTTTCCGGTAGTTTAAAGGAAAACCTGAAGGCAGTTAAACTGAAAAAAGCTATCGACAACCTGGAAAAGGACTTGGGGAAAAAGGAAAAAGAGTTGGGGCGAATTAGAGAAGAGGAAGGTATTAATTTTGATTAATAGATCTGGTCTGGTTTTTATTATTACCCTGGTCATTTTTATTATCATATTTCCTTTGCATGCCGGGGCAAGGGAGCCGATTCAGATTGTTGCCGGCGGGGATGTTATGCTGGATTCCTGGATTGAGGAACTGGTAAGAACGGAGGGCTGGCATTATCCGTTCGTACATTTGGATAGCATCCTGTCCGATTCAGACCTGGTTTTTGCTAATCTGGAGGCACCTTTTGGAAGACAGGATTCGGCCTATCCAAAAACTTATACCTTTCAAGTGTCTCCCGATCTGGTTCAGGTACTGCAGGCAGGAAAGATAAATATGGTCAGTTTGGCCAATAATCACATTTTGGATTTTGGGACCGAAGCGTTGAAGGAAACCATGCAATTGCTGGATAAGCATCAAATTAAATATTCCGGAGCAGGAATGAATCTTAGCGAAGCTCGCAGACCGGCAGTTTTCGAGACAAAAGGTAAGAAGATAGCGGTAGCCTGCTATAGCCTGACTTTTCCGGTAGAATTCTGGGCAACCGACAGCAGTGGCGGAACCTGTTTTCCTTATCACACCTTTTTTTATAAAGATATCCGGCGATTTAAAGCGGAGAACGACCTATTAGTGATCTCTTTCCACTGGGGAGGTGAGCTGTTGACCGCTCCCAAGGAATATCAGCTTGATTTGGCTCACCGGGCTATTGATGCCGGGGCGGATCTCATATTGGGACATCATCCCCATGTGATTCAGGGGTTGGAGGTCTATAAGGGGAAATTGATAGCCTATAGTCTGGGTAATTATGTATTCAGCTCTTATAGCGATAAGGCGACTCAGAGTATGCTTTTAAAGTTGTCATACAATGGTGATGCAATAGAAAAATGTACCATTTATCCCATAAATGTTCATAACCGCCATGTTGAGTTTCAACCGCGCTTACTGGCGCATTCAGATAAAACAATGTTTTTCAATGAATTAATTGAGTTATCTCAGGAACTAAACAGCCAGCCGCTCGTAATAAATAGCGCTGGCGAAATTTTATTTTAATTAACGGAAATTTCTAACCAGTATAAGTGATCTATAAAAAGGAGGTATTTGTCAGGTAATGGCAAGAGGCTCTATAAGTCGAGCAAGTCAATCACTGGACAAGTATTTACAGGAAATTGGAGAGGTGCCTCTTCTCTCTCCCCAGGAAGAAATTGAGTTGGCGAGGCTGATTAAAGAAGGCGATCAACTCTCTCTGGAGAGACTGACCAAAGCGAATTTGCGCTTTGTGGTCAGTGTGGCAAAACAGTACCAAAACCAGGGCCTATCATTAGGCGATTTAATCAATGAGGGAAATTTGGGACTGATAAAAGCCGCCAAGCGTTTTGATGAGACCAGAGGGTTTAAGTTTATCTCTTATGCGGTATGGTGGATTCGCCAAAGTATCTTGCAAGCTCTGGCCGAACAATCACGGGTAGTGCGACTTCCCCTCAACCGGGTGGGTGCACTGAACAAGATTGGGAAAGCCTATTCCGCTCTGGAACAGGAATTCGAGCGGGAACCGAGTCCCGGCGAGATTGCAGATCAGCTGGAAATGACGGATTTCGAGGTGGCAGATACCCTGAAAATTTCAGGCCGTCATTTGAGCATGGATGCTCCGTTCAGCAACAGCGAGGATAACCGACTTCTGGATGTCATTCAAAATGATCATCTACCCCCGCCGGATGATGATCTGATGGATGAATCATTGCGTGTAGAAATTGACCGGGCGCTGGCTACCCTGACCAAGCGTGAAGCCGAAGTTGTGAGGCTCTATTTTGGACTGGGTCAGGAACATCCGTTGACGCTGGAAGAAATCGGTGAACGCTTTAACCTAACCCGCGAAAGGGTGAGACAGATTAAAGAGAAAGCGATTCGCCGTCTCAGACATACTTCCCGCAGTCGCGCTCTGCGAGCATTTCTTGGATAAATTCCTGCAATAAGATTGTTCTAAATAAAACCCGGGATCTTATGATTCCGGGTTTTTTATTGAAAAAAAGATGGAACGCGGATGA